>NZ_JACJUP010001009.1:0-2654 GCF_014748295.1 Planktothrix sp. FACHB-1355
TTGATTGGCAACTTCTTTAATGAAAGTTTCGACTGCTTCTTGACGTTCTGATGTAGTAACTTTTGGTGTTAATGGATGTTCCGGCGCGAGTACCACGTAAGTAACACCATAAACGGTATCGGGACGAGTGGTAAACACTCCTATTTTTTCTTCCATTCCGACAATTGGAAATTCCAAATAAGCGCCGACAGATTTACCAATCCAGTTCGCCTGCATTAACTTTACTCTTTCCGGCCAACCTGTCAACTTATCTAAATCTTGGAGTAATTCTTCGGCGTAGTCGGTGATTTTGAGGAACCATTGACGCAAGTTTTTCTTCTCAACTATTGCGCCGGAACGCCAAGAACGACCTTCGCTATCGACTTGTTCGTTTGCTAATACTGTTTGGTCGATGGGGTCCCAGTTAACTTTAGCTTCTTTTTGATATGCTAATCCGGCTTGGAAAAATTGCAAGAAAATCCACTGCGTCCATTTGTAATAGTCGGGGGAACAGGTGGCGAGTTCGCAATTCCAATCGTAGGATAAACCCAAACGCTTTAATTCCGATCGCATTTGCGCGATATTGTTATAAGTCCACTTCGCCGGATGGGTTTGGTTTTTGATGGCGGCGTTTTCTGCTGGGAGTCCAAACGCATCCCATCCCATCGGATGCAATACCCGATCGCCTTGCATTCGGTGTACTCGTGCGATCGCATCCGTGATAGTATAGTTGCGGACATGGCCCATGTGCAGGTTGCCCGATGGATAGGGAAACATCGACAGGGCGTAGAATTTGGGCTTGTCTGTCTCGGTAGGCGTTTGGTCTATGCCTCGTTCTGCCCAAGTCTTTTGCCACTTTTCCTCTATTGCCGTTGGATTATATCGGGATTCCACAATCTAGAACTCCTGCTGGGTCACAAATCAACTACATTTTCCCATTGTGGCACGAATGGGAATGGGGAGTGGGTAGTGGGTAGTGGGGATATCCTGATATTGTAAGTTTATCGCTTTGTTCAAGAAGGAGGAAAAAATCGCACATAAGTTTTCGGGTCAGAGAGTTTCTGACATTCTTAAAGCTAAAAAAGGTAGTATTAAACAAGCCGAACTACCAGAAGGTTCTCCCAGTTGGGAAGAATTTAGCGAAATGATTTGGGAGGAAATTGAAAGGGGTGTACAGGAAAATCTTCCTGGTTTCAAGGTTGTTCGGAAATTATTAAGCGATCGGAGATTTGATAAATGAACAATCCTATCTTTGAAAAATTACTTAAACTCTTAAACAAATTGGAACAAGAAAAAGTCAGCTACACTTTAGCACATCATCGAGATGAAGCAATTATGGTGACAGTGGCTGTACCTGGAGAAAGATGGGAAGTTGAATTTTTGAATGATGGATCGGTAGAAGTAGAAAAGTTTGTTAGTAATGGGGAAATTGGGGGAGAAGAAGCACTGGGAGAATTATTTTCTCGCTATTCGGAACAGCATGATTTACATCTGGTAAATAATTAGATTTAAATGGTGTTTACATACGTGAAAATCACGCTCGCTATATCGGTAGTGCTTTACAAGAGGAAATTGCCAGTGCTGAGTAAAGTCTTTATAGATACTTGCTGCTTACAATTCTTCTTCAATTATTTTAAAATATTCGTTTGCAATTCGTCTCTAGTTTATTCTTGAGATATAATAGAAACTACTTCTCGAAAGTCTTCTATGAGTATCAGTCTTACTTCCGAACAAGAACGCTTTATTCAAACGAAGTTGCAAGTTGGGAAATATCGATCGGCCCAAGAAATCCTAGAAATTGCCTTGCGATTGTTGGATGAATACGATCGCGCAGATAACGCCTGGGTAGAGGATGTGCGAGAAAAAATTGACGCTGCGATCGAAGTTTCCGATCGAACGCCACCTATTGACGGCGAAACTTTTGTTAGCGAAGTTCTAGAACGATTCCAGCAAGCACGTCAGACACAAAAATGAGTCGCTATTTTATGGTTTCTAGAAGAAAAATCTAGCATTTGAAGTCAAAATATTTATTAAAGAATTGGTTCCTGATGCTTCTGAGTTAGATCCTTGGTTCCATTTATTCAGCATATCTTCAGCAAACAGGCGTATTTTTTCATCAGAATCATTTTCTGCTCTATCACGCAATAAAGGTAGAGTTTGGGGATTGTTAGGATAATTCAAGATAATTGCTTCCAGTGCTAAGTAACGAGGATTTAATTGTGAGCTTTTATCCTGATTGTTACTACCCTCATATCGATCATTTACAACACAATCGTAGAATACTTCAAAAATTTCAGCATTATCTTTCCAAATTTCACATAATTTATATATTGAAATCCATCTAATGCTCGGATCTTTATCGGACTGAGCTAACTTTTTGATAATAGGCAAAGTATCAGGATCATCCTTATAGCTATTCGCTAGGTCTTGAATTAAGGAAACTCGTGTATTGCTGTGCGTATCAAAAAAGATACAATTTTTTAGTATAGGTAAAGTATCAGGATCGTCTTTCCAATTATGCACTAAATCTTGAATTGCGCTTAGTCTTACTGCTGGACTTATATCGGTCTTAGCAGAAGCTTTTAATATAGATAAAGTTTCTGGGTCGTTCTCTGCCATCCACGCTAAAACTGTTAGTGCTTGAGAACGCACGGCTCCATGTTTATCATTACGAA
>NZ_JACJUP010000101.1:0-10441 GCF_014748295.1 Planktothrix sp. FACHB-1355
TGAAAAACTAATTCATCTTGCTGCCAAAAAATGTCGGCTTCGTGGCTGGGAAAAAAATCATAATCTGTCTTTTCAATTAATGTGTTGAAGGGATACCCCAGGAATTGACAGTAAGCTTGATTCAAAACAATCCATCGGTGTTGTTTGTCTTTGACGAAGACGGGATCGGGAATGGCGTTAATTACGTTTTGTAAAAATTCTTTAGAGCGCTTCAATTCTTCTTTCAATTGGGCAATATAAGCTGTGATTACTGTAGCGGAACCGACAAGGGCTAGCAGGGGAGGAATGACTGGTATCCACCAATAAGCCAAGAAAGCCAAGTAGGCACAGGCGATGAGGCTGGTTCCTGCCAGGAAGAGAATTAAGATAGAGCTAGCTACTGAACGCGATCGCCAGATTAAAATTGCTCCTAGCCAAGACCAAACCAAAATCCAAAGCCATTCGATCGAATCTGACCAAACGGCGATCGTTCCTTGTCCGGACTGGGCGGCAGTGAGAATTTGGCCCAGAAAATTCGCTTGCAGTTCGACACCGGGAATAGGCTGGGCGGATTTAACGAGATCGCTGGTGTAAGGAGTATAGAAAAAATCCTTGAGGCTGCTAGCAGTGGAACCGATCAGGACGATGCGATCGCGCACCCAATCCTGGGGTATCTTGTTTTCTAACACATCTCTCATCGAAATTTTGCGAAAGCCGATCGATGGTTTGCGAAAGTTACCCAAAATTTGGTAGCCTTTGTCATCTGTTCTCACGTAGCCACCGTCTTTAGACTCAAAGGGCTTAAACACAGTCTTACCCAGTTGCAGATAGTTCGTGCCCTTTGCTGCTTGAGGCTCAATGCCTTCCGCCTTCAGATAAATCAGTGCCAGATGGAGGGAAAAACTGGTGTGCAGTTTGTTATCTACCCAGGAATACAACAGGCTGCGACGCACCTTGCCATCCGCATCAATAACTACGTTGTTGAAACCGACTTGTTTTCGCTGGCTAAGGGCGGGCGGGGCTAGTACTCCATCGCTAGTTTTATCTTTGAGTTTCTCAATACCAACTATGTTGGGTATGTTTGCGAACGCCTTCTGTAATTCTGCATAACCGGGTTCTTGGGGTAAATCTCGATAGATGTCCAAACCGATGGCGCGGGGCTTTTTGGAGTGCAATTTTTGCAGAAGCTGGGCCATAACCCGATCGGGAATAGGCCAACCGTATTTCTGTAAATTTTCCTCTTCAATACCCACAATGAGAATGCGATCGTCTACTGGTGGTGAAGGACGCAGGCGAAAAAACCAATCTAAAGCGGCCCATTCCCAAGACTGCAATAACCCTGTGCAACGCAACAAAATAATACAGGCAGCTACAGTAGAGGAGGTGATTAATACCCTACGCTCCAACCATAAGCGTTGCTTGAGTCCTGTCCATACCTCTATGGAGCTTTTGCTAAGCTGCTTAATCATCCCAGTCGCCCAGTTGCTGGTATCTTTGCCATGCCTGACTTTATTAATAACCAATGGTTGTCAAAACGTGGGAGTGCGTAATTGGATGACGAGAGTGAATCTTTCTGGAAGCGGGCCATTTTCTAGCCCACCAACTAGGCCAATCATCCTCTTTCTTAGGCCACTCTTACGTATCGCTCTTCTTTATCGTCGATAATGAGTATTTGTATACTTTTTTTTCCATATTCAGTAATTTCCTCACTTTCTTCACCATAAGATCTATCCAATTGGGAGTATGGAGTGGCGTTGAAGCCTTACCCATCTAAGTATAATCTCTATCTTCATATTAACTTTACAGCAAAATACGTAACTTTATCAAATCTTTAAACTGATCCAGGAAAAGGTTTGCTATTCTCACTAAGTAAGGCTAGTAAATTCACGTAAGCAGTTGCTGTAGGGGCGTTCTATCTACTAGATATAAGAGTTCCTACTATCTGTGTTACTACTGGGATAGGGCTATGTTAATGGCTTTAGTAAGGCAAGAAACTAGGCTCGCCCTTCATTGTTGGTAACTACCTTAAACAGAAACAACTGTAAGGAAAACCTATCGCGTTCGCAGTATTTGTTGCTGAGGTTGCATCAATGAAGAAAGTAAATATTCTAAATCTACCGATTGACAATGTTTCCCAAGTGGAACTGTTAGATCAACTCCAACTTGGCGGTATTGTGTTCACACCCAATGTAGATCACTTGATTAAATTGCAAAACGATGGAGAGTTTTATAAAGCCTATAACAGCGCAACTTATAAAGTTTGCGACAGCCAAATAGTGATGTACGCTTCCAAGTTTCTAGGTACGCCACTAAAAGAAAAAATTTCCGGTTCGGATTTGTTTCCGGCTTTTTACAATCACTATAAAGATGATGAGCGAGTGAAGATTTTCTTGTTAGGGGCAGCTGAAGGTGTCGCCAAGAAAGCTCAAGAGCGAATCAATAAAACAGTCGGAAGAAAAATAATCGTAGACTCATATTCTCCATCTTTCGGATTTGATAAAAACGAAGAAGAGTGCTGCAAAATAGTGGATATTATTAACAAGTCAGGAGCCACTGTTTTGGCAATAGGAGTTGGGGCACCCAAACAAGAAAAGTGGATTGCAAAGTACAAAGACAAACTGCCAAACATAAAAACATTTTTGGCGATCGGTGCGACGCTTGATTTTGAAGCAGGGAACAAACCAAGATCGCCTCAGTGGATGAGTAATATGGGGTTGGAGTGGTTATATAGGCTTTTATCCGAACCTCAAAGGCTGTGGAAAAGATATTTAGTAGATGACCTTCCTTTTATATGGTTGGTTATTAAGCAGAAACTAAATTCTTACAAAATACCCTTAACAAGGGAAAAAAATATTTACGATTTTGACACGAATTGAATCCAAGGTAAATAAGCTTAGAGGCGTTTTTGGCTATAGAAAGGGATGAGCAATAAGTTTATTTATTGGTTATTTTGGGAATTTACTTAGTAAATTCTTATTGCTTCGCTCATCCATATGGAAACCAATTTCTGTATGGTAATCGTTTGAATTTTAATTTAAACAATCGATAAGCTTGGAGTTACATATGATACCCAAGCTTTTTTATTCTGTTATATAATTTATCTCCTTCTAGGAGAGTTTTTTTATAAAATCATAATTTGTTGGGATTAATCAATAAAGCGCGATCGCTATTCACTTCGAGTAGTAATAAATTCCCCTGCCACCAGTGCCAATAAAAACCAATCCGAACTGTTGTTTGCTGGCTGCCATCACTTGGGGATTGTTACCGATCGGCTGGTGGCGATCGCCTATATTCGTCCAAGTCTTTCCGCGATCCAGAGAAAGAAAAATACCCTCACCCATTCCGGCAATTTTCCCATATAAATAAAGTGCTGGAATTGTGCTTCCCTGTTGCGGCTTTCCAAACGCAAACAGATAAGCTTTTTCCACTCCAGAAATCTGAGAAAAACTTTTGCCAGCATCTGTCGATCGATAAAGTCCTTTCTCATCCAAACTAACCCAAACTTCACCTTTCACCCCCGGCATTGTTCTTAAAGAATGCCACCTATTTTCCCCAACCAGCGGTTTGTATACCACGCTAAAAGATGCGCCTTTGTCGGTGCTGCGATATACACTGTCATTCCAGTAGTAATAAAAAGTATTGCCATCCACCGTATCCGCCGCCAGCGACTGCGACCAATTCCAAGGCCCACGGGGGCCATTTGGTAATCCAGAAACAGGTTGCCAGGTAGCGCCGCCATCGGTTGTGCGGATAGCTTGACCGCCGCTGATGGTCACAACAAAAACATTCGGATCGGTCGCGGACATGGCTACCCGCATCGGCATTTTATTAGTTGGAAATGACGCCAACTTCTGCCAGGTTAAACCTCCATCTGTAGAGGTAGCTCCTGAATAAGAATTATTCCAACGATTGCCACCGACGCGCACTAATTTTAACGGATCTTTTTCGTTGTAAGCAATGCTGTAAGTATCCTGAAAATCGGGGCCGTTACCGCCAAATGTTTTGTCCGGGTAACTATCCAATCCATTGTTATGGTAGAAACCGTCTACATCGGCCAAACCGCTGAGCAACAACGCTCCTTTTGGCGGTGAAACTAAAGCAAAGGTGACAATTTCTTCGTGTCCTTTTTGATAGTTAGTCCAAACGACTGGGTTTGTTTTGAGATCGTCGGTGCGCCAGATACCGTACCAATCTGTCAGCCAAACTCTGCCTGTAACTTTGGGGTCAAATTCGATCGCAGATATCCACGCCTGCGATCGCATAATCTTCGTCCACCAAGGAACAGTGCTGTCGATCGTGCGTTTTACAAGTATCCACGTACTTCCAGCATCTACACTTCGGTATATTTTCGTAGATGGCGACTCTCCCAAAGCGACTACTATCTCATCAGGATTGGCTGGGTTAACGCTCAACCCATTAAACATGGCTTGCGAGTTCTCCGGGGTAATATTGCTCCAAACCCCGTTCGCATACTTAGTCACCCCTGGCCCCTTGCCACTGGTAACGTATAGCGTACCGTTGCGGCCCGTCGCCATACGCCTGGGCCACTGCGGACTTCCCTCTATTTTGCTCCAGGTCACCCCCGTATCAGTGGATTTGTATATCCCGTCTCCGTAAGCAACAGCGTAAACTAAACCCGGCATCTGTTTGTCGAACAAAATAGCTGTAATGCCAATATCTTTTTTGGGCGTTCCGGGAAAAGAAGTAACTTTACTCCAAGTTCTGCCAGCATTTGATGATTTCCACAATCCATTCTGTCGAGAACCAAATAAAATAACGTTGGTATTAAATAAATTGACAGCTAATCTTTCACCTACCCATCGTTTATCTTGGTTGCCACCCATTGGCAAATCTATATTTAATTTAGTCCAAGTTTGACCTTTATCTGTAGATTTAAAAATCGTCCCAGGCTTATCCCAAACATAGGTGCCTGCTGCTATATAAACAATATGAGGATTTTTTGGATCGAAAGCTAATGCTTCTCCTCCGTAATAATGACGTTGGGAAAGTGGAAAGCGATCGGTTAGCGGCATCCAGCTTTGACTTTGTGAATTCCAACGATAGAAACCGCCGACATCGGTTTTGATGTAAACAAGGTCTTTTTCTAAAGGATGCAGGTAGATACCGGTAACATAACCACCTCCCCCCAGCGCTACGTTATTCCATCTTTGAGATGTTGTTGTTTGCTGAGTACCGGAAACAGCTACCTCTGCCTGATTAAAGGTAGAATTAACGATGCTGGAACTTTTAATTGGCTGACATCCGATGACGGCAGTTAGGGAAACGATCGCAATCGTAACTGTACGCTTTATCCATCTCATAGCAACTGACCGGACTGTTCTTGGAGAATCTGGCGTCTTTGATTGCTTCCTCTCCTCTTAGCGGCGAAACTATTGATTTGAGAGTAAACAGATGAAGGTAAAAGCCAGAGCAAATAAGCAGCTACCCAGGTTAAAATAGTGCGACGCGGTTCTTCCAGCAAGATGCGCCAGTAGGTAGACAAAGAGCGATTAATTAATTGTACGGCTGCTTCACCAGCCTGCATCCGCACTGCACTTCTTGCTAAATAACGCAGTTGGTATGCTCTCGCCATACTTTCCCAAGGTTCGACTTTTTCTGCTGCATAAGAGCGAGTCTTTTCAAACACCTTTTCCCAAGACTCGAATTGTTTGATAAAGTTGGCAGAAAGACTGGCGGTATTCACCCGATAAAGAGTCATAACATCGGGAATACCTGCAATTTTCCAAGGTGTTTGAATCACGATCCGTAGCCAAAACTCTATATCTTCTGATTGACGAAAGCGATCGTCAAAATAAAAATTTTCCACAGTACCATAAAGATTATCTTGAAAGCGAATTGCTTCCAAAACCTCGCGTCGAATTACCGCCGCCGAACCATTCCCAATGGGGCTACCGCGCAGCAAACAAGGCACGTCGATATCCTTAAGCTGGGGCATTGTATAAGTGCCTAACTCGTTTCCCGCTTCATCGATAAAAGCAGAACGATTGAAGCTAATACCTACATCTGGTGAAGTTTCCAGATGAACGATATTTTTTTCTAGCATTTCTGGTAACCACAGGTCATCCCCATCTAGAAATGCCAAATATGCCCCTTGAGCGTGGCGAATACCTGTGTTTCTCGCCCCAGCCAAGCCGCGATTTTTTTGGCTAATAATTTTAATTCTGGGATCGGTGAATTGCTGACAAATTTCGACGCTGCGATCGGGCGAACCATCATCAACAATCAACAACTCAAAATTTTCGTAAGTTTGATTGAGAACCGACTGTACGGCAACAGCGATATATTTTTCTACATTGTAAATCGGGATAATGACAGAAACTTTTTTCATTGCAGTTACAGTTTAATTATCTTGCTTTTCAGGTAACGCTCAAATTTTGAGTAAATTTATCTGGGCTGTTCTTGCAGAATGCGACGTTTTTGTGCAGCGCCTGTAATTTTTAAAGCAATCTCCTCAATTTGTCGGTAAAAAGATTGAGGTAAAAGCAAAAGTGAATAAGCTGCACCCAAAGTCAACAATGTACGACGCGGTTCTTCTATAAAAATGCGCCAGTGGGTAGCTAAGGCGCGGTGAGCTAATTCTACAGCAGCTTTGCCGTTTCGCAAACTTACCGATCGGCGAGCTAAAAACCGCAACTCATAAGCTCTAGCTCGATTTGCACACCTTTCTACCTGTTCGGGAGCGTAGGCGCGAGTTTTTTCAATTACTTTTTCCAAATCTTCCAATTGTTTGGATATATTGGTTGAAGCTCCCTTTAAATTTACCCTGTATAGTGTAAGAGCTTCGGGAATTCCTTCTACTTGCCAGTTTGTTTTAAGAACAATACGAAGCCAGCATTCTACATCTTCAAAATGGTGCAATCGCGGATCGAAATAACAAGGTTCTGCTCGATCGGAAAAGCTATCTTGAAACTTAATAGCTTCAAAAACTTCTCGGCGAATTACTGGTGCTGAACCATTGCCGATCGGATTGCGGCAAAATATCAAATCGGGAGTAATTTCGTTGAGCTTTGGCATTTGATAGAGATTTAACGGCTTACCCGTTTCATCGATAAAAGCCGATCGACTAAAACTGACTCCTACACTGGGAGAGTTTTCCAAATGAAGAATGTGCTTTTCTAGTTTTTCTGGCAACCAAAGGTCATCGCCATCCAGAAATGCCAGGTATTCGCCTTGAGCGTAACGAATCCCGGTATTTCTCGCCGCAGATACTCCTTGATTCTCCTGACGAATGATTTTAATGCGCGGGTCTGTGAATTGCTGACAAATTTCTATGCTGCGATCGGGAGAACCGTCATCAACGATCAGTAACTCAAAATTTTTATAAGTTTGTGCCAAGACAGATTGCACTGTCGCGGCGATGTACTTCTCGACTTTGTAAACTGGAATAACTACAGAAACTGTTTTCATTTTTTCACCCTAACTTTTTCAAATTTTACACTTCAGTTAATTTATTTTACGGGTGTGCTTTTCTTAGCACCAAAAACGTATCTGTTTGCCCAAATCACGAAGAAAGGCATGAATATTGCATGGGTTACCAAAACGCTGATAGCAACTCCCAAAGCTTGCCATTTAACTCCTATTAGCAAGCCAATTGCAAAAATCATCGTGAATAGAAGATTGCCTTGCAAGCTTAAGTTAGGTTTATCGATCGCTGCGAAAAGATTAGTAGCAGCTAGGAAAAAAGGACGAGGTATTGCTGATAAGCAAATTACGATCAAAATAGGAATTGCCACTACCCATTTTTGGCCAAAGATTATAGGTACGTATATGGGAGCCAAGCTAGATTGCAACAATACTAAGGGAAACATGATGGAGGCGATCGTTTTGAGACCGCTAAAATACCTTCTCTCAAACTCTACCCAATTAGACCTTACGGCACAAATGTGGGGATACAATGCTGTGGTAATAGATTGGATGACACTTAAACTAATTCCTAAACCTGCATTAAAGGCAAAGAAATATATTCCCAGTTCTTTCACTCCTAAAAATCGACCGATGATTAAATAATCTAAATTATTTCTTAAAGTCGCTAACATCCCAATGCCAATAAAGTTGACGCCAAACTTAAAAATTTCCCACCATCTTTCTGTGGTAAAACCTTTAGTACGACGCCAAGGATGATTGTATATACATACGAGCGCATCTATAGGAGCGGCGATAATCCTGGGTAGTACGATCGCCCACATCCCCAAGCCCATAATTGCAAATATTGCCGTTAAAATATTGCCGATCGCTAATTGAATTGTCCCGCTTATTGCTGTGATTTTTAGCCGATTTTCCCTTTGGATAAGAGCTGCTTGTATTCTGCCTATGGGAGTAATTAAATAAACAATTGCCATCGAACAAATTGGCATAATTAGTTGATTGTCATGATAAAACCAAGCAACAGGAAAAGCGACAATGCACTGAATAAAAAATACACCAAAACAAACAAGCCAATTTAACCAGTATGCACCGTTGCATATAGATTCCAATTTCTCTCGATCGGCTTGGATAACTTTACCGGCAATCCCAATTCTAGTTAAGACTTGCGTAAACTCATAAACTGTCAAAACCAAAGCTGCTAACCCATAATCATAAGGAGATAAACAGCGAGCCAAAATGATAGTTGTTGCTAGCCGAAAAACGCGATTAATTAATTCTGCACCGCCCAACCAACCAAGATTGCGAATAAAATCGCTATTCAGCTTAGTTTTGAGCTTACCGAGCGGTTTAGTCAATCTTGCGGTCAAAGTCATAGTTGCACCTAGAATCCTATTTTGCCAGGAAAAAAACTATACTAGATCTTGATTGCCTAGTTTAAAACGTTTGGTCGCCGAGTCAGGCAATAATTTCCCAAGAAATTGGGTAAAGTTAACAGAAAAATTATAGGGAAGCAGTCGCATTAATCCGAGCTTTACCACTAAACGCAGAGTCTGGCGGTCTAGCAAAATCTTTGGATAGGATCGCATCGCCTTTTGCAATTTCTGACTGGCCAGTTTTACTCCTCGATCATCCTGAACGTGAGCTATACATAGCTGTGCCAGGAAGCGATAAGTAGTTGCCAAACTACGCTTTTTAAGATATTGCATATCTGGTGGTGCAGCCTGAAATGCTCTTGCCGTCACCGTCAGTATGTATTTTTCCATGACATCAACTTTAGATGTCATCGACTGGGAAGACCGACGGTAAAGAATTTGGTATTTAGGAACCAAAACAAAAGGACACAGAGCTGCTAAACGTATGTAATAATCCCAATCTTCAGCAGATTTAAGAGTTGGGTCGAACTTTCCTGCTTTCTCAATAAATTGCCTGCGAGCGAGGATATTAGAACCGCTGGAAATAAAATTTTTAATTAGCAGTTCGGGATAAACATTTCCTTCGTAGTAAAGCGGTGACCACGCATATAAAAATTCGCTTTTTTCGTTTATAAAAGCAGTCCAACTGTAAACTACTCCTGCTTCGGGATGATGTTGTAAAGCGGCTAGCTGTAACTCCAACTTATCCGGTGTCCACAAGTCATCTGCATCGATGAAAGTGATGTATTCTCCAGTAGCGCGATCGATCCCGCGATTGCGAGCAACTGGCAATCCACCATTTTCATAAGAAAAAACTTTCAGCCGCGAATCTTCTATTTTACTCAACAGTTCTAGAGTTGAGTCAGTCGAACCGTCATTGATGACGATCGCTTCAAAATCTGAGAAAGTTTGTTGCTGTAATGACTGAATAGTTTCTAAGATGGTTTTCTCAGCATTGTAAGCGGGAATAATCACAGATACAACTGGCATATATACATCCTCCTTCGCGAGCGAAACTTTTTTGAATTATGACAATATATTGAAACTAACTTTTTCTTTGAACGCTATCCCCATAATTACCAAAGCAGGCCAATAAACATAGATCAGAGACTCTATATTTTCAGCAAAAGAGTAGAAAAATAAAACTAAAACCACACCTAACGCTATCTTAGCGAGGTCGCTTTTCTGAGCCTTGATAAAAAACTCGATAAAAGTCCATATTAGAGGAATTGCAAAAGCGATCAGACCTACGATCCCATTAGTGAATAAAAGCCCAAACCAAGCATGGTGGGAGCCGATCGGTTTGCCAGCCGCAACAGGCGGGCCTTTTGGTTCGGCAACTCCATGTCCCCAAATCGGTGCTTCAGTTTTCCAACGATACATAGCTAAATTACCCAAAATTTCTCTAACTCTTGAAGACCCCGCCCTTTGACCGTCAAACTGTGCTTTAAAATCTTTAGCCCAATTAATTATTTGCAGACCGAAAAGACCAGCTAAGAAGCTGATTATTCCTGTTCCCAGTTGTACGATCGGACGACTAAAATAGCATAAAACAAAATTTACTACTGGCAGAATGAGAAAACATAGTATACCCAAGCGGGAAGCCGAACCCCAAACCATAGCAGCAGCGCCAATAATACCAATCCATCGCCACTTTTTGCTAG
>NZ_JACJUP010001010.1:0-2653 GCF_014748295.1 Planktothrix sp. FACHB-1355
CCCTAGCCCCTCTCTTCCCTCTTCCCTAGCCCCTAATCCCTAACCCCTAGCCCCTCTCTTCCCCCACTTCCTGTCTGCACCGTTCCCCATCCGCGCTAAACTAAGGTGTACCCGGAGTATTTCTACATTCGCGCTGTTCATCTATTGTGACTGTAAGTCTTTCCCTTGCTGAATCCAAACTAAAAAGCTGGCCTGGTTTAATCGAAGCGTACCGTGCTTATCTGCCAGTAACGTCATCCACGCCGGTAGTTACCCTCTTGGAGGGGAATACGCCTCTGATTCCCATTCCGGCGATCGCATCTCTCATTGGCAGACAGGTGCAAGTTTACGTAAAATTTGACGGCCTCAATCCTACCGGCAGTTTCAAAGACCGGGGGATGACTATGGCAATTTCCAAAGCAAAGGAAGCAGGTGCTAAAGCAGTCATCTGTGCCAGCACCGGCAATACCTCAGCATCAGCAGCTGCCTATGCCCGCCGTGGCGGAATGCGGGCATTTGTCTTGATCCCCGATGGCTACGTAGCCCTGGGCAAATTGGCGCAAGCTTTGCTGTATGGCGCTGAAGTGCTGGCAATTAAAGGAAATTTTGACCGGGCACTCGCGATTGTGCGCGAGATGGCAGAAAACTACCCGGTCACCCTGGTTAACTCAGTCAATCCCTACCGACTGGAAGGACAGAAAACTGCGGCATTTGAAGTGGTAGATGCCCTGGGTGACGCACCAGACTGGTTATGTATCCCCGTCGGAAATGCCGGTAATATTACAGCATATTGGATGGGATTTTGTCAATACCATCAAGAAGGTAAGTGCGATCGTCTGCCGCAGATGATGGGATTTCAAGCAGCAGGGGCAGCTCCGATCGTCACAGGTAAGCCGGTGTCTCACCCAGAAACGCTGGCAACGGCTATTCGCATTGGCAATCCGGCAAGCTGGGAAAAAGCGATCGCCGCCGCCGAAGCCAGCCAAGGGGGATTCGCAGCCGTTACCGATGAAGAAATTTTAGAGGCGTATCGTCTGCTAGCTTCCCAAGAAGGCATTTTTTGCGAACCGGCCAGTGCAGCTTCCGTAGCTGGGATGCTAAAAGTCAAAAACGAGATTCCAACAGGTGCGAAAGTAGTTTGCGTCCTCACCGGCAATGGACTTAAAGACCCCGATACCGCTATTAAACACTGTCACAATCAGTTTAAAGACGGGGTGGAGCCGGTCTTGTCGGCGGTAGCTGAAGTGATGGGTTTTTAAAGCTGGGTAAGTGGGCAGGATGGGAAGACCCCGGCAACTTGTCAGGCTGGGGCCGATCCTGCTTAACTGGAGTTGCTTTAAACTCAGTCGGATCGGTATCTCGCTGCTTGGTGAGCAAATCGATCGTGTCCCCCAAGGCAGTAGTCAGACTTTGGCGAGTTTGGGCGTGCGCCTCCCGTTCTGCTTTCAAGGCTTCTGCAAGACGATCGCGTTCTAACAGCACTTCTACCAGTTTATGCTTCAATGCCTCAACGCTTTGCAACTGTTGCAGTTCTGGGGAACTCGCAGAAATATCCGCAACTTCATCTAATTTGGCAGCAAAATCAACTTTAAGTTGGTCAATTTCTGCCTTAAGCTTGTCTATAGTTTGCTGTGCTAACTTAGCATCAGCGCGGCGTTGTTCTGCTTCTGTATTGTAAAGTTGACTCCATCTAGCAGCGCTATCGACCGCAAGATCGCGATCGCTTTGAGCTTGCGCCACTTGTTGTCGCAGCGCGTTAATTTCCTCTATCCACTGCTTTACATCGTAGTTCATCTGTGTATTTCTTAGTTGGTAGGGTGAGCATCGCCCACCATAAGTTGTTAGATTTGCTCAATTATAAAAATATGATATTTGCCCGTTTTTTTCGTTTTTTTCAGCACTTAAATTGGGCAACGCTGAAGAGAACTTTCCAGCGTGCCGGACAGCAGCGCTTGCCCGGACTTGCGGCGGAAATGACCTACAACGCTATGTTAGCCCTGTTTCCATCAATTTTGGCACTGCTAACGGCGATCGGATTGTTTGATTGGTTACAATCTACCTTTAGATACTTGGCGGCACAACTGGGTAATATTGCCCCTCAAGAAGCGCTGTTTCTGATCAAAGGGTTTACAAATACGATCGGCCTCAGCCAAAACCAAGGATTGTTTTCCCTCAGCTTTATTATCGCCTTATGGACTGCTTCTGGAGCCCTAAGTGCGGCTATGGACGCTCTCGATCGCATCAATCAAATTCCCCGAAAGCAGCGGCGACCGTTTTGGAAAGCCAAGTTAGTTTCTCTCGGTCTCACAATCGGTACGATTTTTCTACTAATTGCCGCATCTTTCCTAGTTTTTATCAGTGACTGGCTCGTGCAAATAGCAGCTCGCCAAACTGGTCATCTAGAGCCAGAACTGCTATCGATTTGGCGGCTGTTCAGTTGGCCTACTGCTTTGGTAATTATTGCATCTGCGATCGCCTTTATTTATCGCTATGGCCCCAGCCGCTGGACTAGGGGAACGCCCATCATGCCGGGAGCGATCCTTGCCTCCGTCTCTTGGGCTATTGTATCGGCTGGATTTCGCCTTTACGTATCTAACTTCGGCAATTACAACGCCGCCTACGGTGCTGTCGGTGCGGCGATCGTATTAATGCTATGGCTCAATTTATCTTGTTT
>NZ_JACJUP010001011.1:0-2650 GCF_014748295.1 Planktothrix sp. FACHB-1355
GGAGTTTCACTGGGGGTTGGGATGGGAAGGGTTTCTCCTGTTGAGGTGGGAGATGGGGAAGGAGTTAGGTTGGATTCGGGGGTAGTGGGGGAAATGCTGACACTGGGGGTAGGTTCTACGGGGTTGGTCAAAATAATGTCCAGCTTGTAGTCGCTGTCGGCAACTCCTGTCGGCGGACTTAGTTCAATATAGTAGTCTCCGGCTAAAGGCAGCAACCCTTCCCATCGTTGTACTTGCTTGGCTTGAAAGTCGATCGGCACGCGGTTAGGTGCTAAAACGTTCATAGAAATATTTCCCCTTGTCACAGAAACGCTGAGTTGCTGCCCTGGCTGGGCTGAAATAATGTAAGTAATCGTCTGGTTAGGTTTGAGATTGCCTTCTTTATAAGTGATCAGACCCGTTATTAAGCCGATTGTTTCGCTTGTGGAAACCGGTTCGGGTGTGGGGGTTGGTGTAACGCTGGGTGTTGGTTCGGGTGTGGTAGCTGCATCGATTGGGGTTGGCGTGGGTGTGGGAGTGGCAGTACTGACGGCTGGAGTGGCTGTTTTCAGCGATTTGGTCGGTATCATGGAGCCGATCGCCAAGAAAAAGCCCAGTATAATTAATAACCCAATTCCCGCACCTACGAACGGTAAATTTGACAAGCTACTGCCGATCGCAGAGTATGGGCGTGTGGTGGGGCGGGATGCAGTCGGCTTGATGTGCGGAGATTTTTTGTTTGCAATCACCGATGCGGCAGTTGTAATGCCACCCCAGGCTCGCAAAGCTTGACTGACTTCGATCGCAGATTGGTAGCGGTTGTGCGGTCTGGGAGCCATCATTTTCTTGAGCAAGTTGAAAATGCCCAGGCTGATGATGGGAGGTAATAACTGCCAACGCCAAGTCATGCTCGATTGCTCTAGCAATTCCTGGGGTTTGCGACCGGTCATCAATACTACTGCGGTTACTGCTAGAGCGTAGAGGTCGCTGTTGGGGAAAACTTCGCCTGTTTGCAGTTGTTCGGGTGGCGCGTAGCCGAGTTTACCTACGGTAGTGGCTGGGGGAATCTCGCCGGCGGAGTCCAATTGGGCTGCCTTTTCCTTGACTGCGCCAAAATCGATCAGTACCGGCAGGCGATCGCTCTCTCTTAAAATGATATTCTCTGGCGAAATATCGCGATGAATAATACCTTTTTCGTGGATATGAACTAAAACTGGCAACATTTGCTGCAAAAATTGCACGATTTCACTTTCTGAAAAAGCTCTTCCCTCTTGTTGGCGCTCTCTCAGCAGCGTGCTGTAGTTTTTGCCCTCAACGTAATCCTGCACTAAAAACAGACGTTTGCCCTGCTCAAAAGTACTGCGAAACTGGGGAATTTGCCTATGCTCGATCTTGTAGAGAACCTCTGCTTCCCTTTGGAACAGTTCTTTTGATTTATGCAAAAGGTAATCTTCGTTGGAGCGCGGGGTAAACTCTTTGAGGACGCATAGTTCGTTAAATCTGGCTTGGTCTTCTGCTAGATAGGTGCGACCAAACCCCCCTTGACCGAGAATTTTGATCAAGCGATAGTGGTTTTGGAGGATAGTCCCCAGAGGCAGGGGTGGTTGCATAGCAGGCTGATTCCCTCTCTTGTGTGCAAATGAGTCGATCGCTTTTCAAAGCTAAACCTCTAAGTGCCATACTCTCATGATTCCCTATGACAGACAGTTACAGGTCAAGTCCAATTAAATATTTACCAACCCACAAGTTATAGCAAAAGTCAAAAGTCAAAAGTCAAAAATGAAATGCTTGCTGTGAATTGGTTATGGCGTTTTAGGATGCCCTAACCGTCCTAGCGGTTGCTATAGCAAAAAGTTAAAAGGTAAAATTTTACTCATGCCCTGCTTATGCGAATTCTTTTGGTTGATGATGAAGTTGAGCTCGCCGACCCCCTGAAAGCTGTGTTAACCCGTGAAGGTTACGGTGTCGATGTGGCTTATGATGGAGTTTCTGGAAGTCAGTTAGCGGCTATCGGCGATTACGATTTGCTGATTCTCGATTGGATGTTACCGCAAATGAGCGGACTGGAAATTTGTCAGCAATTGCGATCGCAAGGCATTGCCACACCAGTATTATTTCTTACTGCCAAAGACACTTTAGACGATCGCGTGCAGGGATTGGACGCCGGCGCAGATGACTATCTCGTCAAACCTTTTGAATTGCGAGAATTACTCGCACGGGTTCGCGCTTTGCTGCGGCGATCGGCTACCCTAGAATCAGTCTCAACAATCCAACGCCTGCGAGTAGGCGATTTGGAACTTGATTGCGATAACCAAGTCGCTTATCGTCACGGACGCACGATCGATTTATCCGAAAAAGAAAGTCAATTACTCGCATATTTTATGCGCCACCCCGGTCAATTATTAACTCACACCCAAATACATCAACATCTCTGGAGTGAAGACGAACAACCCAGCAGCAATGTATTAGCAGCTTTAATTCGCCTCCTGCGTCGGAAAATTGAAGCTGCTGGCGAATCTCAGTTAATTCACACCGTCTACGGAAAAGGGTATAGATTTGGCGAAACTTAGTTATTAGTAAGAGTCCGGAGAGTGTGGGAGTGGGAGAGTGGGGGAGTGGGAGAGTGGGGGAGTGGGGGAGTGGGAGAATAAATATTTTCCTTTATCGTTTC
>NZ_JACJUP010001012.1:0-2640 GCF_014748295.1 Planktothrix sp. FACHB-1355
CCCGGTTGGCAGTTAAAAACGAGTCAAGACACAGAGTAAGTCTAGACGATCGAACATTTACCCAAATATAGAAAAGTTGGTAGATATTAATCTGCCAACTTTTCACTTAACAAAAGCGTGTTGTTGTGGTAAGATTTAAGACACAAAACCTGTTAGTTCATTGCCAGTCCATTCCAGTGTATCTCCCATCTGTTCCCCAGTATGATAGGCGGCAAGAAGAACTTCGCTAGTTTTGCCCCAAGCGATCGCACCCGTAGCATCAAGACCGATCGCACCTAAATCTCGCCCGCGATCGCGCGATTCCGTAAAACTGCGATTTATTGCCGCTGCCAAAGACATCCCATCCGTCACTCGCACCACAATTCGCGCCGCCAGACACTCATCGATAATGTCTTCCCCAATACCAGTACAGCTAATACCTGCAAAAGCATTCGCATAATTCCCAGCAGGCATCGCCGAATCACTGACCCGACCAATTCGTTCAAATCCCTTGCCACCAGTCGAAGTACCAGCTGCCAAGCAACCCTGACTGTCCAAAACTACCACCCCAATAGTACCGCGTCCGGCGCTACTTTCCGCCACCAATTCTTTTTCAGCTACCACCCCAGCCATTTCCTTGACAAAATTCTCATCCCGTTCCAACATCCACTCCTTCAAGCGAATATCCGTCAAAGGATTGTAGATCGGAACTTGCAACTCCCGCACCAACTCAGCCGATCCGCAATCCGACAGCACGCGATCGGGAGAAGATTGTAAAAATTGCGCCAGAAAAATCGGATTTTGCACTCGCGCTACATTGATTACACCGCTGAAACGCTGCGCCGCCCCATCCATCAACGAAGCGCTCATCCGAATTTGACCGTCAGATTGCAACACAGAACCCGTCCCCGCATTAAAGCGAGGGTCGTCCTCCAATAACTGGCAACCCCGAATCACCGCTGCACTGGCACTTGCTCCCGCCAACAGCATCGGATAAACTTCCTCTAATACCTGATAAAGTGATTTGCGTACTGCCTCAACACCTCCTTTCCCCTTCAGAGAGCTACCTGCACCACCGTGAATAATTAGCTTAGGTTGTACTTTGTCAGTTTTCATTTGTGAGTAGTCAGTTGTCAATTGTTAGTTGTTAGTTGTCAGTTGTTCCGGCGACGGCGACAACGTTCCGAGCAATACTTCACATCATCCCAGCAATCAGCCCATTTTTTCCGCCAAGCAAATGGACGCTGACAGACAGGACAAACTTTTGTGGGTAAATCCGATTTCAAGCGCTGGCGTGCCATGTTAAGTTAACGATACTATTGTTAATCAAATTTTACGGGAACCAAGTACAGACACACTAATGGAAGACACAGCCTTAGCGCAGGTGCGAATAGTGCTGGTGAGACCGATCGGCCCCTTAAACGTGGGTGCGGTCGCCCGCGTCATGAAAAATATGGGCCTGAGTCAGCTAGTATTGGTAGACCCTCAATGCGAGCATTTGGGGGAACAAGCTAGAACTATGGCACTTCATGCCGCAGACATATTGGAATCCGCGCAACTCTTCACCAGCTTGCCCGAAGCCTTGCAAAGCTGTGCCAGAGCGATCGCCACCACAGCACGCGATCGACGATTATCCCTGCATCTGGAAGCACCCCGCACCGCCTTACCCTGGCTGCTAGAAGGAAGGCCATCGGCCTTAATTTTTGGCCCCGAAGACCGAGGCTTGAGCAACGACGATTTAAAATATGCCCAGCGATTTATACGCATTGCTTCCAGCGATGCCTATCCCTCATTAAACTTGGCGCAGGCAGTCGGCATTTGCTGTTACGAACTTTACCAATCGATCGGAGAAGGAGAAAGGGATATCACCCCCCAACCTTTTGCTGAGGAAAATAGCGCAAGCTTGGAAATGTTAGAGCAGTACTATCAGCAACTAGAATCAGTCCTATTGAAAATAGGTTATCTTTATCCCCATACAGCTACATCGCGGATGGCCAAATTTCGGCTGCTGTTTAATCGCGCCCAGCCATCTACAACAGAAGTGGCTATGCTGCGAGGCATTCTCAGCCAGATAGAATGGGCCTTATCTACCCGTTCTGCAAGTGTGTCAAATGCCCCTTTACCTTCAGAAAAATCTTAAAAGTCAGTCATAGCTTCCCTGATAAGAATACATCTGTGATGTAGTACAGTTTTTTGGGTCTAGTATCGCGTAGCAGGATATCTGCTATCTGCAATCCGAAGTTAACTTTCTAAGAGGTGTCATCCGTGGCAGCGTCCGAGAAGGGCCATCCTCGTCGCCGGCGGCGACGGCAGCTTAAACAACAGCAAGTGCCTAATTGGCAGGAAATAGCCCGGACACCAACCGATCGGTCTGGGTTATCGAAACCCCGACAATCTATGGGAAGGGGTTCTTCTGCATCACAGCGTCGATCGCCCAGGACTCAAGGGCAAAGCCGCGATCGCTTGCACTGGTGGGAAAAACTGTTCGGTCAACCCGACCGCTCGCCAGCAACCCCAGCTAAAAAGCAGAAGGGAAGCAAGGTTGTCAGGAAGGGTAATATCTCCAATCTTTCCCTCAGACAAACAACCGCAAATGATGACTTGTGGGATGGCTTAAATATATTGCCGCCCAAGTCACCGGATCGAAATAGGTTTGGTTTA
>NZ_JACJUP010001013.1:0-2637 GCF_014748295.1 Planktothrix sp. FACHB-1355
ATCCCCATGTCTAAAGCCAGGGGCTTTCACGCACGGTTTTCGGTAAACTTACGAAGTTAACATTTCTTGAGTGATCCAGGTCATGCCCTCTAAGCCTAAAGATGTGGATACTGCCAGAAAGGAAGTTGTTGAGAGGTAGCAGATATGGAGAGCCAGGGTCATCAACCAGACCGCAATCCAATCAAAGGTCTTTCCGAACACGAACGCACAACGATCGCCTTCTCCCTAGATACAGACGGGGCTGGCAAATCGGTTGAAGAAACGGATAACAATAGCAAACTCGTCCAGGCAACCAAACTACTCGAACAAGGAATCGAACAACATCAGCTCGGTCAATTTAAAGCGGCATTACAGTTTTTCCAACAGGCACTCCCGGTCTACCGGGAGATACAACACCGCCTCTTAGAAGGCAAGGTGTTGGGAAATATCGGCAATGCTTACTACGCCTTGGGAGACTATCCCAAAGCTATAAATTACTACCAGCAGTGGTTGACGATCGCCACAGATATGCAAGACCGCCGTGCCCAAGGGCTGGCACTGGGAAATCTGGGCAACGCTTACCGTCACCTGGAAGACCACGCTAAAGCGATCGAATACCAGCAGCAAAGCTTAATCATTGCCACAGAAATTCAAGACTGCCGAGGCGAGGTGGCAGCGTTGAATAACCTGGGACTTGCCTACAAAGCATTGGGAGATTATGCCAAAGCGATCGAATACCAGCAGCAAAGCTTGAAACTGATGCGGAAACTACAAGACCGTAAAGGTGAAGGGCAATTGCTGAGAAATTTGGGCAATGCTTTCTACGCGCTGGGCGACTACACCACAGCCATAGAATATTACCAGCAGCGGTTAGCTTTGGCGCGGGATATCCAAGACTTGCGCGGAGAAGGGCAGGTGCTGAGAAATCTGGGCAGTGCTTGCTACGCCTTGGGTAATTACACTCAAGCGATCGAATTTTATCAGCAGCGCTTGGCTTTAGCAAAAGAAACTCAAGACCTGCGGGTAGAAGAGCAAGCTTTGGGAAGTTTGGGAGTCGCTTACGAAGCTTTGGGAAACTTCGATGCAGCAATCGAGTGCTACGAACGCCGCTTGGCAATCGGACGACAGCTCCCCGATCACCGCGTTGAACAGCAGGCGCTGGGCAGCCTGAAAGTGGCTTGCTACGCTCTGGGAGACTACGCTAAAGCATTTAAATATCAAGAAGTGCGATCGACAATTGCATCTAACGTCAGTCATTAGCGATCGGTCATCGGTCACGAGAGGATTACAAACTACTTTTGACAAATGACATATATCGCTATTTGACGACTTTTAACGTTCGTAACGTTGGATCTGTACAACCGCTAATTTTTCCGCCCATTGCTTGGATATTCAATAAATATTCCAGGGTGACTGGGGTAATCAGTTCACCAGGCATTAACAGAGGAATCCCAGGTGGATAGGGACAAACCAGTTCAGCACTAATGCGTTGACTTATAGTTTCGATCGGCAATGTTTCCGTCGCGGCAAAGAAAGCTTCGCGAGGAGAAATCAGGGGCATCTCGTAACAATTGTATATTTGAGCCAAATTCCTAACTCTTGGCTGACTCATTCGCAGACTCGGTGCTTTATACTGTTTGGCTAATGTCGCGAACGCTTGCACTAATTGCACAATATCTGCCTGTTTATTACCTAGACTAATTATAAATGTTAGATGTTCCATTGATGGGAACTCTGCCAATACACCGTGTTGAGCAAAAATTTCATCGGCTGCAAATCCCGTCAAACCTAAGTTAGAAACAGTTACAGTTAAGCGCGTGCGATCGAGATTGACAAAACCAGGAGTATGTGCTGTTTTTAAAATAGATAATCCGGAAATTTGACTAATTTGGTTTCTCGCTTCATCCGCTAATCGCAAAGTTTCCGCCATCAACTCTTTCCCGTACAATGCCATTTGCTGACGCGCTGCATCTAGGGAAGCTAATAACAAATAGCTGGGACTGGTAGACTGCACTAACTGTAACGCTTTAGTGAGGCGATCGCGATCGATCCTGTTACCCTGTAGGTGCAACATCGATGCCTGAGTTAAGGCGCTGAGTACTTTGTGAGTAGATTGCACCGTCAAATCCGCCCCCGCCGATAACGCAGAAATCGGTAACTCCGGATGAAAGGTAAAATGGGGGCCGTGGGCTTCGTCTACCAACAAAGGGATATTGTACTGGTGGGCAAGGTGTGCGATCGCTTCCACATCCCCACACACGCCATCATAAGTTGGGTAAACCATCACCACCGCCTTTGCATCTGGATGCTTCGCCAGCGCCGCAGCGACAGCTTGTGGTGTAATGCTGTAGGCGATATCTAAAATCGAGTCGTATTCTGGATTGACGAAAATCGGGATAGCACCGGAAAGGATTAAACCTGCGATCGCCGAACTGTGTACGTTCCGAGGCAAAATAATTTTATCGCCAGTACTGCAAGTCGCCAAAATCGCCGCTATTACCCCAGCAGTCGAACCATTGATTAAAAACCAGGTTTTTTCCGATCCAAACGCCTCTGCTGCCAGTGCCTGCGCCTCCTGAATCGTATCCTCTGGTGCGGACAGATTATCCAAACCGGGTAACTCAGTTAAATCCGATCGAAAAACTCTTGTACCCAGCA
>NZ_JACJUP010001014.1:0-2563 GCF_014748295.1 Planktothrix sp. FACHB-1355
GAATCTTTTTTTAGCAAGAGGAAAAGAATGATTAGTCCGGTTCAGGTTGAAGCTATGATTAAGGCAGAATTGGCTGACGCACAGGTTCAGGTTCAAGACCTGACTGGCGGCGGCGACCACTATCAAGTGACGGTGGTTTCCTCTTTATTTGAAGGCAAGAGGCTGATTCAACAGCACCAAATGGTTTATGCTGCGCTGCAACAAGCTATGTCTTCAGAAGCTATTCATGCTTTGTCGCTGAAAACCTACACTCCCCAAGCTCTGAAAGCTACTCAATAGCTCTCTGGCTCAATTGACTGGCGTAGGTTAAATTTGTATGTTGTTAAGCACAACTACGCTAAAAAATACAAAATAACAAAGCATTTGCTCTCTCCGCGCACTTTTCACGATCGCACTGAAAAACTATGACACCAGAACTGAAAGAAAAAATTGACAACTTGGTAAAACAGCACAAGATTTTAGTTTTTATGAAGGGCAACAAGCTAATGCCCCAATGCGGTTTTTCCAACAATGTGGTGCAGATTCTCAACACATATGCAGTTCCCTATGAAACTGTTGATGTGCTTGAAGATTATGAAATTCGTCAGGGAATCAAAGAATATTCCAACTGGCCAACTATTCCCCAAGTTTACATTAATGGAGAATTTATCGGTGGCTCGGACATTATGATCGAGATGTATCAAAAAGGTGAATTAAAAGAGTTGCTAGAGGTTGCTTTAGCTTCCTGAAGCCAGGTTTCTTGAACAAAAATACTGATTGGATTCGTTTTAGCTAGAAATCCAGTCAGTATTTTTATTTTGCTGCCGAAAATTACAGTTGAGAATAAAAAAGTTTTGATTAAAAACTGAAATAACCAACTAAGAATTCTGTACCTGTATGCTTTTATTCAGCATTATCTACAGGTAAGACCTTAAAAAATTTTTTTGGCTAACCCAGCGATGCAAATCCTAAAAAAGCATCAGTAGTAGTCCGATTGGGGTTGGGGTTGAGGCATTTCAAAATTAGATGGATCGTATATGTAACGTGTAACTTCCTCCTCCAAACGGTTGATGCGATATGGCTCAAGTGCGTTAGTATGGCGCAGCGCAGCTATATAACCATCTAAATACAAACGCAAACTGTCATATCTGTAGCCCCGATTCCACATATCGACCAGGGCGTCGGTAAGTTTTTGGTAGTGCCTAATGGTTTGAGTGTCCTGAAGCATGGTCGTGAGTTGAAATCGTCTGGTGTTTAAATATATTAACGCCTGCCGTCAAAACCAGCTTTGATTTTGGCTTTGTCGAGCGAGGCGAGCGCATTTTGGCTTTATCTACACGACCTACAGGTTAAGTTATAGGGTGTGCGTTCGACCAAATTTCTCCCTGTTGAATCTCTCAGTCAATCGGTCGCTATACTTAAGCAATTTTTTAAATTGCTGTAACTATCCGCTGACTTTAGCTCTCACTCGATTGTTAATCACAAGTTTGGGCTTAAGGCGATTCAAACTGGATTGCTACGTTACCTTCATTTTAGCGAGTTCGAGGATAAGTCCTTACCGCCTGATTGGCTATTCGGTTGGCATAACCGCAAACAGATAACAGGTGCAGTCTGCCAGCATTTGACGATATAAAGCAAAAAAAGCCTTTGTTTTGGCCGTTACTGGCGATTGCCCATGTGTAGAAAACTGGTTGGTAGCAAGATGGCGTAACCTGTACTAAGCTAGAGGCGAAAATATCAAAATAATGGGATGATGGCGATCTCAACCATCGTCCAATGGTATTGAAAAATGAAAATACAGTTCAATGTCAGGTAGCAATCGCTACAAAATTCTCTAAACGGCTCTGTTAACTTGAATCTAACAAAGGCAAGGAAAGCAAGCCTCCGTGGGATCAGTAGGTATTCAAATTATTGAAGGAAATCCGCATCTGCGATCGCTGCTCGGTTGGCACTTACAGCAGGCCGGATACCGAGTGTTCCAAGCCGCCAGCCTCTATCAAGCGCGGGAAGTGTTTCATCTGCGTCAACCAACATTGGTAATTCTCGACTCCGAACTTCCCGATGGCGATGCTTTAGAGTTTTGCGGCTGGCTGCTGCGACAGCAGAGGCCATATATTCTCATGCTGTCTGCCCGCAACACCGAAGCGGATATCGTCGCCGGTTTAAAAGCAGGGGCAGATGATTACCTGACCAAGCCTTTTGGTATGCAGGAGTTCCTGGCGCGAATTGAAGCGCTGATTAGACGGAACAGAATGACTCTACCGCCGGCCTATCTGGATTATGGCGATCTGAAAATTGACTTGGTACAGCGTCGCGTCCGCTTTAAAGAAGAACTGGTCGATTTGACTCCCCAAGAGTTCAGTTTGCTGTATGTCTTGGCGCAAGCGGACGGACTGCCCCTCAGTCGTTCTGAATTGCTACACAGAGCTTGGCCGGATGCGATCGACAATCCCCGCACTATAGACACTCATGTTCTCTCGCTGCGGAAGAAGCTGGAAACCGATCCGCGCCAACCCAGTCTAATTCAAACAGTCCGCAATGTCGGCTATCGCTTTAACCCGGAGTTTCTTAGGGGGTCTGTATC
>NZ_JACJUP010001015.1:0-2628 GCF_014748295.1 Planktothrix sp. FACHB-1355
CAACGTTTTCTACCAGTACTAAATCGAATTCGGAAGGGTTGTATTCGTGGGCTAAACGATGAATTCCGCCTGACACCATTTTGGAATCCAAATGGCAGGAACGACCTGTGTTGATGGCAATCACGGGAACGTTGTATTTCCGCAGGCGATCGGCATCTAATTCGGTGGTCATATCGCCTTCAATTACGGCGATTTTGTACTCGTTGGTGAGGACTGCTAGGGTTTTTTCTAGCAATGCAGTTTTGCCCGCGCCGGGACTGCTCATCACGTTGAAACAGGTGATTCCCCATTCATCAAAATGTTCGCGGTTGTGGTCTGCTCCGGCTTGATTGGCATGGAGCAAGTTAATTCCTAAAGCGGCGTCAAAGGTTTGGTGCATAAGTTTCCGCAGAATCAGAACTATATTCAATGCGATCGATCTTCAGTTCTCGGCCCGATCGAATATCTTCCATTGGCGAGTGGCAAGTCGGACAAGCGTACTGAATGCCAATTTCTGGCCGATATTCTTGTTGGCAGTGATGGCAAAACGCAATTAATGGCGTTTCCTGAATGACTAGCTTCGCTCCTTCTAAAAAGGTGTTGCGGGTCTGGACTTCAAAGGCGAATTGCAAACTCACAGGTTCGACGCAGGTGAACTGACCGACTGTGAGATGAACGTGGGAAATTTTCGGTTTTTCCGGTTGTTCTAACCACCAATTCCGCACAGTTACTATTAATGCCTTTGTCATGTCAGTTTCGTGCATGGATTTCTCCTGAGAAAAAGGGGAGAGGGAGAGGGAGGAAGGAGAAGAATAGGCTGCTTGCAAAATCTGAATTCCCGCTCTTTTTACCGCAGATGAAAGCAGATAAACGCAGATAAACGCAGATGAAGAATATGCAAGAGGTCTACTGTTCCCTGTTCTCTTCTGCTTTCAGTTTTTAAGTCCAGGCTACGAGTTCGGGTTGCGATTCTGGGAAAATGTAAGCGGGTTTTTGTTTGCGCGGTAGTTGACCGGATATGACTAAATGTGCCATCGTGTCGCAAATGACGCGAGTTGCCATCAACGAAGTCATATCGCTGATGTCATAAGGTGGAGAAACTTCTACCACTTCTAAGCCGCAAATTGGTGCTTTTTGCACTATTTTGCCGAGTAAAGATAGCGCTTCGCGGGGTAATAAACCACCCGGTTCTGGCCAACCGGTGCCGGGGACAAATCCGGCATCGATGCAGTCAATATCGAAGCTGATATATACGCAGTCGGTGCCATCGAGTGCGCGTTCTAAGGCAAAATCAACGGCTGCATCAATTCCTTTTTCTACGATGTCGGTAACGGTGAGAATGTTAGTAGAACGTTCTCGACAAACTTTCACGCCTTGACGGGGAACTTGCCAACCGCCAATTCCCAGCTGTACGAGGTTTTTGGCTGGGGCGTTTTTCATGTTGGTGGCGTGAAACCAAGGACAGGTGTGCATCCGTTCGTCGAGGTCGGTTTCTTGGGTGTCGGCGTGGCGATCGAAGTGAATAATACCAACTTTTTTATCTCCCAAATGGCGGCAAATGCCTCGTACTGTTGGGAAGCCGATCGAATGGTCGCCGCCTAAAATAATCGGAAATGCGCCGGAACTAAAAATGTGGGCAACGCCTTTAGAAATTTGGTCGAATGATTTTTCGTTGTTCGCGGGAATGGTGAAGATATCGCCCACATCGCAAAGGGTGATTTGTTCGCGCAAATCAACTCCCAATTCAAAGTTGTAGGGAGTGTACAATGCAGAAATGCGCCGAATCCCCTGCGGACCGAAGCGAGTTCCCGGACGATAGGTAGTTCCGGAGTCGTGGGGAACGCCGACAATCGCCACATCGTATTCGCCCACTCTACGCACATCTTCTACATAAGGCGCTTTCATGAAGGTGTTGATGCCTGCGTAGTGGGGGAGTTCGCCGCGAGAGAAGGTGGGAATGGTGCGATCGCGAATACTTTCTGCTGCTTCTAATCCATATTCCAGACCTTTTGACACTTCCTGCTGCCAGCCTGTCAACGGCAATCTCGCTTCCAGTTCCAAAGCGCGTTGCGCTTCGCTGGGAGTATGGCCGTTATTTGAGTCTGGACTTTGAAACAAAGGATTTTCAGTCATTTGAACACTCTGGAGATTTACAAAACAACATTCTGCTGTTGATTCACTTGCTTGTCTCCTGAGTTCCAAAGCAGAAAGCCCAGGAGAACAAGTTTAGTCGATCGCGACTTATACGTTTCTCCCGGGCTTTTCTCCCGCCGTGTGGCTAGCTAATCCTTATAAATATAAATATTCTACAGGAGCCAGCTGCTTCTCTCGGACCAGCATTTGGAGTGTCGCCAGTGTCGCTCTATCCAAACCGGAACCCTAGAAGCTATCAAATTCTTCACCTCTCTGACTCTGCGATTTACCTCAAAACACTTCCAGCTTTGACGCTAAATACTACAAAGGGTAGAAAGATTGAATTTTATTGATAAGTTATTCTTTGTCTTACCTGCTTAACTTAGCAATCAGTTAAGCTACAAAATGTATCTTAAGTTACAAAAAGTTAGTAAATTACTCTGTTTTGTCTTTTAATGATCGAAGCACCCTTACCCGATAATGAAGCCGAGAGAATCGAAGCGCTTAAGCAATATA
>NZ_JACJUP010001016.1:0-2622 GCF_014748295.1 Planktothrix sp. FACHB-1355
AGAAGTCTGGGGGCAATGCATCGAGATGCTGCATGAGGGGCTGGGTCAGAGTGGCCGCTTCCAGCGCTGGGTCACGCTGATGATCGTGCCCTTCGAGCTATCGAAGCCGAGCGATGCGTTTGGTAATACCAGCATTTTGATATAAAATGCTATTCCTGCTGCAATGTAGACCCATTTCATCAATGTTTCTCCCCGGAATTTGATGCACTAACATAAGTCAAGCTGGTAGCAGGTGTGGAAAGTTCGCTTTGCACGATCTCATAAAGACGTTGCAGCCTAGTTACAGTTTGATAAGGTTGTTTTTCTTTGTCCTCATCCACCAATTGCGTAGCGCAGATAGTGTGAACTTCTTTTGCCATGAGCGCCCGATGCAACTGTTCCCTATCCATGTACGGGACTAGCTCAACACGCATATAATGTTTGCGAAAAATGCTGCGTAACTCATCCATTATTTCCCCAAAAGAGCGATCGCGATCGCCTTCCATCAACTCATCTTTCAGCACACCCAAACGCATCACTAGGGAAGAACGCACCGCCACCGCATAGAGGGTAATTGCCAGCATCGTCCCCACCAAAGCTTCCGTCAAAGCTACATCCGGCGCTCCTAAAATTGCATATAACATTGCCGATATTGCACCCAGTATGCCCCGAATTACCAAAGCATCGTAGGGATTAACCTGAAGCACTACCATAAAAGCAGCCAAAGGCAGTAGGGCAGTGATCGCATAAACATAGCTATCATTCATATTTCTGTTCTCCACTGGCACAGTATGCCAACACATATCCCAACATCGTATTCCACAGTGCCAAACAGATAATGGCGAGGAGCAACAAAGGCCATTCTCTGGGTCTTTTCAGCAAAAGTCCAAACATAATACTCATCGATCCAAGAGTATCTGCAACTGAAAGACTGTGCAGTTTGAATAAGACCGATCGCTGAGTGAGGAGGTGAGAAGTTCCCCAAAACGAGAAGAAAATTCCTATACCTATGCAGGTATAACTCAATAGGTCAATCATGCTTCCCCGATCCTCTTGATGATTTGTGCTAGTAACATTAAGGCGGCATTACCTACAGTTAGGATCATCACGCCGACAATCCCGATCATCCAATCATCGCGCAATACAGAGACAAACAATATTGTAATTGCCGCCTTGGTCGAGATACTGCCAAAGGCCAACATTCTTCGCCAGATATCCTCATTCTTCCAGGCATCGTAGATGGGAATTAGCAATGCCAGAATCATGGCAATTAAGAACAAGTTCATCATAAATTTTTCCTCCGGCGAACCCGGTGTACTTCGTACCAGCCATCTTCGCGGTATTTCAAAACAATTGTTTTGGGTGTAAAGGTGATTAAGAATATATCCAAAAATACCAGTCCTGGTGTACGTCGCGGTTCGACTCGTTCGAGGACGACATCTTCGTAGTTATGGGGACGAAAGATGATATCGAATGCCTCAATATACGCTTGAGGAATCGCCACTACAATCTTACCCAGCACACTCAGCCAATCGTCTAACGCTCCAGGGGATTTGTAGCTGAAGGGCAATAAGATGGCTATGTGGATACCCAGGAAGATATTTATCCAACTAAAATCAGCAGTGAGCAAAAACCAAATCAGTAATCGCAATATTAAATCCCCAGCCATGCAAACCCCATCCAAAAAAGTAGAATCAAAATCAGACTCATAAAACCGACCAAATCGTCAAATTTCTCTCCGAAACGCGGCAACTTAATTTTTGAGTGTTTAAAAATTAACAAGTATGCCAGCCATCCTAGAGCGATCGTCGCTAGTGGTTTGATGATATTCTCAAAAGAATAGGCTTTGTAGTAGACAACATTTGCGCCGATCAGTCCACCAATTAGCACTATCATCGCCAACCAAAAACCGGGACGAAGATTTGATTTTTCTTCTTGCTTTTGATGAGGCAAAAAGATGAATTTGGCAAACGATATGGCAGTTCCCAGTGCGGCAATATTCATACCGATAACTTGCCAGGGAACTAGATTTTTCATCGTCAAAACCTTCGCCCCAAAGCCGGATAATAGGGGAAAACCGGATATGGAGAAACTCGCTGCTACTAGGGCGATCCAAATTGGGGTATCGATCGGCGTATGTTGCAGTTCTTTCAGATTTCGACTCGGTAAAACTCCGGCGATTAAAAAGAGGGCTGATTTGACCAAACCGTGTGTCAGTGCGTAAAAGCCGCCCACTTCCGGCGCAGCGAGGACAAAGCCTAACTGGGAAACGGTGTGAAACGCCAGCATTCGCTTGCTATCCTTTTCAAACACGGCGTAGAACACGCCTAGCAGGGCTGTAGCAACGCCAAAGAACCTGACAATGGGATCGATCTCATCCAAAACCAACGCGCAACGCACGATCGGAAATATGCCACTTTTGACGACAATTCCCGACAGGAAAGCCGATACTGGCGTTTCCGATTCCGAGTGGGTCATGGGTAGCCACAAGCCGGATACAAATATCCCGCCTTTTACCAATAGTCCTAGAAAAATGAGGGCAAGTGCTTCTGGAGGCGATCCCCGCAAACCTGCAAAGGCGAAGGAATGATGCGCTTGATAAACCAGCACTGCGCCAATTAGATAAAACAGCATGGCGACGTT
>NZ_JACJUP010001017.1:0-2556 GCF_014748295.1 Planktothrix sp. FACHB-1355
GGTAGCGGTAGCATTAGTCCCAGTCCGGCTCCTTCTGGTGCTAGTTTAGCGGCAAGCAGACAATTTTCATCACAGAGTCCTATTGCTAGTCCGACTTCCGAACAGCCCATTGTTGTCAAATCATCACTCACAGCAACAATATGCCAAAGATTGCAGAGCCTTTTAAAATGGCTAAAAGCCAAATTTGGGATACAGTCGGATACTTTACCCCAAACTGAAGAATTTTCATTAAAACCACAGGCTGAAATCTGGAATCCTGGTAGCCGTAGTTTCGCTCAAAGTGAAGAATTGCCAGTAAAGCAGCGTACTGCAATCAGGAATATTGGTACCCGTTTAGCGCCTAGTGGAGAATTTCGACTGGTTGCTTCCCCTAGAACTACCACACCGGAAGAAGATACCCCTATTACGATTGCTGATAACGGTGCATGGTTAACGGTGCAAAAATCCTTTGGGACAATTCACTTAGAAAAAGTTGGATTGATTTACAAAACAGGAGAAATTCATCTCACTCCTCAATTTATCGTTCAAGTATCTGATTTTTCTTTAGTTCTAAATGGACTTTCGATCAGCACTCCCCTCACCAATTTTAACCCCCAATTTAATCTGGATGGCTTTGGTTTAACCTACGAAAAGAACAGCTTAAATATTGCGGGTGCATTCCTCCGCAAAGAAAGAGCAGACTATGAAGAATACTTAGGAATGGTAACACTGGGAATGCAAACCAAAGGCAGTGGTGGAAAACAAAAATCCCTTTCCTTATCTGCTGTGGGTGCTTATGCTTATTATGGTAATGAACCATCCCTATTCCTGTATCTTGCTGTAGATTATCCTTTGGGTGGCCCTCCAGAAATATTTGTGACCGGATTGGCAGGAGGTTTTGGCTACAACCGTGACTTGATTGTACCTCCCTTGGGCGAAATTACTGAATTTCCTTTAGTAGCCCAAGCGCTTAGTGGTGTGGGCGATTTGAGCGGAGATCCGGGAGAGATTATTAATGAACAAATCGAGAGTTTAAGTAGATATATTCCCATTTCTCTTGACGCAGGTTTTTTAGCTATTGGAATCAAATTTACCACTTATAAATTACTCGATAGCTTTGCCTTGTTAACCCTAGCGCTCAGTGAAAATAACTTTGAACTCAATTTAATTGGTATTTCTACGTTAGTAGTTCCCCCATCAACTTCTTCTAGCATCGACCCAGTAGCGGTAGTACAATTAGCCCTACAAGCACGGTTTAGTCTTGCAGAAGGACTGCTCTTAGTTCAAGCAGAACTCACCCCAAACTCTTATATTCTGTCTCAAAAATGTCATTTAACCGGGGGTTTTGCTGCTGCTTTCTGGTTTGCTGGGGAACATGAAGGAGATTTTGTCATTACTTTAGGCGGTTATCATCCCAGTTTTAAGGTTCCCACTCATTATCCCACTGTACCCCGTTTAGGTTTTAATTGGCAGTTGGATAGTCATACTTCGATTACTGGAGAAGGCTATTTTGCTTTGTGTTCCCATGCAGTAATGGCGGGAGGATCGCTTAGTTTTCGTTATAAGAGTGGTTCGGTTCATGCTTTTTTTGAAGTGGGGGCTGACTTCCTCATCTGTTGGAAACCTTACTATTACGATATTAGCGCCCGAATCAGGATTAGTGGTGGGATTGGTATTATCAGTATCAGTCTGGGAGTTGAATTACATCTCTGGGGACCGGAACTGGGAGGCAAAGCTAAAATCGATCTTTGGATCGCTTCAGCTACAGTTAAATTCGGCGATCAAGGTTCCCGCGATCCACTTCCTATTGCTTGGGATGAGTTCAAATCTTCATTCTTACCTCAAGATACAGAAATTTGTAGCATTGCTGCTAGTAAGGGCTTAGTTAAGCAAATAACGCGAGGGGAAGAGGAAATCTGGATTATCAATCCTAAAACCTTGGAATTGGTGACAGATAGCTTTATTCCCTCGAAAAAAGCCTTTACTTGGGAAAAAGAGGAATCCATCGAGACTAATACAGGTTTTGCTATTAATCCGATGGGTATTAATAGTGATGAGTTAGAGACAACTCATAAGGTCACAATTAGTAAAGATGGAAATTCTGAAGATGCTAAAGCCAAGTTTAGCTTTGCACCTGTCACCAAAGCAGCGCCTACTGCAATTTGGGGAAAACCAAATCTGACAGATAAAGGGCGCTTAAAATTGCCTGAAGTGAATGGACAGCAATTTGAAAATGGCGTTTTCTCTGGTTTTCGTATTATTCCTGCCGAGTCGCCTAAAGCGGGTGAAAGCAACTCGATTGGGGTTGAACATTTACAGAATGAAACCTCACTCATTGACGATCGTTATAGTTGGCAAACTTTAGAAAAATTTGTGGCCAGTCCAGATTATACAGAGGAAATCGAAAAACGCGATCGCATTCGGGAAACTATCACAACTAACTCACAACGGGATGCGTTATTGCAAGCATTAGGATTTGCTCCAAGTCAAGTGCAAATTGATAGTGCGATCGCTGATAGTTTTGTTTTTGCTCCCCAAGTTAAATAAAACCCTAAATGTGGGAAAGTTTTCAACTAC
>NZ_JACJUP010001018.1:0-2617 GCF_014748295.1 Planktothrix sp. FACHB-1355
TCAGTTTGCTGCTGGTCAAAGGTCTATTTAGAGTACCCCTTTCGGCTAGCGAAATAGAACCCGTTTCTTCAGATACAACAATACACAAACAGTTTTCGACGCGCTCAGTAATTCCCATTGCCGCCCGGTGGCGCGTACCCAGCTGCCGCGAAGCCGTGCGTTCCGAAAGCGGCAAAATCACCCCAGCCGCCATAATCCGAGAACCGCCAATCAAAACCGCCCCATCGTGCAATAGGGTAGTCGTCTGGAAAATAGTTTGCAAAAGTTCTTTCGACACTTCCGCATCGAGTTTTACACCCGGAACAGAAAAATCTCGTTCGTCGATCGGACTGCTGGTTTCCATCACAATTAGCGCACCGATCCGGTTTTGCGAAAGTTCCTTAACCGCATCGACAATTTCATCGATCACACTATCTGCCTGAGCCGTAGTTCTCCCGGAGGAGTGAAACAGCTGCGTGATTTCCCCCCGACCTAATTGTTCCAGAAATCGACGAAATTCGGACTGGAAGATCACAGCCATCGCCACAGCAGAGCCCACCACCAACTTTTCCAGCACAAAATTCAACAGAGCCAGCTTCAGACTGTTACTCACAGCCGTTGCCAGCATGAGGACAATAAATCCCCTAACTACCCAAAGGGTGCGTCGCTCACCAATGATGACAAGCACCACATAAGTGAGAGCCAGAACCAAACCGACATCAAGCAAGGAATGAGTCCAGCTTAGGTTTGTCAGCAGTCGCTCAAGCGCATCTCCCATTAGATTTGCTAATCGTTAGTGGTTAGTAGGGGCGGGTTTCTCAATCTGCCCCTACAGCTATTGCTAGGGGCGGGGAAAGCTTTCCCCGCCTATACAGAAGTTAGCAATTAGCGGTGATTGCCAACTAATTACTAACTACATAACTACTATCGACTGTTTAGCTTCAGTCGTTCTGGGAGACGATCCTGTCGCACCAAGTCTTGATAAGTTTCTCGCTGCAAGATCGTGTTAGCTTCCCCATCTTTCACTAAAACCCCTGCCGGTTTGGGCACGCGATTGTAATTGGAAGCCATGCTGTAATTGTAAGCACCAGTACTCATAACTACGAGGATGTCTCCCGGTTCGGTTTGAGGCAGCTGGATATCTTTGATGAGAACGTCTCCCGATTCACAGTGTAACCCTGCAATTGTTAACGTTTCCGTTAAAGGAGCCGACATCCGATTGGCCACTACAGCTCGATAAACTGATTGGTAGGTAATCGGACGGGGATTGTCAGACATACCACCATCAACCGACAGGTAAGTGCGTATGTCCGGAACCTCTTTGCGGCTGCCCAAGGTGTAAGCTGTGACGCAAGCAGGGCCAACCAGAGAACGTCCGGGTTCGCACATCAGCGTCGGCAGAGGTACTTGCTGTGCTTGGCAGGATGCGACGATCGATTCGCTCACCGTTTTCACCCACGCTTCGATACTGGGAGGATCGTCTGCTTCCGTGTAGCAAATTCCTAAGCCACCACCGATATTCAAGCGCGTCACCGGCAATCCCAAGGAGGCTGCTTTATCCAGCCACTGCACCATTACCCCAGCCAAATCGCGATGGGGTTGCAGCTCGAAAATTTGAGAGCCGATGTGAGCGTGTATTCCCACACAACAGAGCGAAGCAGCTTGGCTGACAAAACTCAGTACCTCATCGACTTGGTTGGGATCGAAGCCAAATTTACTGTCTAGGTGGCCAGTGCGGATATATTCATGGGTGTGGCATTCAATACCGGGGGTCAGCCGCAGCATTATTTTAACTGCTGAGGAGGTATTTGCCAAAGAAGCCAAAGTTTTTAGCTCCAGCCAATTATCGACCACGATCGTGCAGCCGGACTCTACGGCAAACTCAAGTTCGCCACGGGATTTATTGTTACCGTGAAAATAGAGCCATTCCGGATTGACACCGGCTGATATAGCAGTGTATAATTCGCCACCAGATACAACGTCTACTGCCAAACCTTCACTTGCCACGATCGCGCAAATAGCAAGGCAATTCCAAGCCTTCGAGGCATAAACAATCTGAGAATTACCCGGATAGTAGCGCTTAAAATTATCCCGATACTGACGGCAAGCCGTCCTCAGTGTTTCTTCATCCAAAATATACAGCGGCGATCCGAATTGCCGAACGAGAGTAGTTACATCACAACCGCCAATTTCCAGGCAATCACGGTTGTTTACCTTGGCTGTAAGCGGTAGAAGTTGTTGATTGGGCGAAACAGTCTCTGATGTATTGGTGGTAGGTGGCAAATACTGACTGCCAGAATTGCGAACCTCTACCGGGTGAGTTGATACCATAATGTGGGAACGATCCAACGTTAGAATGACAGGCGTAAGTGCGTCTCGTTAATCAGTGTACAATTGAGGGCTCTTAACTTTTTAAACATAAAACCGCTGACCGCAGAACTACTACCCGCAGTAGTCGAACTCGATCGACTGTGTTTTGGTGGACTTTGGACTCTGGAGGGCTATCAAAAAGAGTTAGATAGTCGCAACAGCGATATTATTGTTCTTCTGGAAGACGATCGCAGCGAGGCAAAACCTGCAAATGAATCCCCCGACTCCCCTACTTTCCGACTCCCCCCCTTACTTTCTCAACCTACAC
>NZ_JACJUP010001019.1:0-2561 GCF_014748295.1 Planktothrix sp. FACHB-1355
CGACGCTCTTCCGATCTACAAGTGTAAATTATCGGACATTAGCCGGGTGGGGATTATTCCTCTAGGCGATCGTTGTGCGGCTCGAATGTTGTTATATAAAATGGAGTACGATGGGCCGGCTTTTCCTTTCGATTTAACGCGCAGCACCAATCTTGGGGATGTCGCCGATGCGATCGAAACTGGTTTTCAAGATATGTGGAACCCCCAATTTTTACATTACAATCATGACGAAAGGCGAATATACCACAGCAAGTGGTCGGGTCTATCTTTTGCCCACGAAGTTGAAGACACAGACGACCCATTAAATAATATGTTTCCCGTCTACGAACGAATGCGCGTCCGTTATTCCGCACGTGCCGAACGCTTTTGGTATACGCTACAAAATTGCGACGAAGCGCTGTTTATTCGCACGGGTGTAACTAATCGCGGTTATGTGATAGATTTGCTGGATAAGCTGGAAGCAAAATGTCAGGGAAAACCTTTCCGCGTCTTGCTAATTTCTCTCCAATCTTCCGATGAATTTGCGGGACTTCCCAAGGTGCTGCATTATAATTTGGAGTTCAATCCAGATAAAATGTATGATGATTTGGGATATTGGATGTACTGCACAGACGTGATGCGAGGAATTATCGAATCTCTTGGCGTATCGAGTAAAAATTTGTTTTGGTGTCCCCCCAATCCACCCAAAAATAAACCGAAAACACAAGAGAATGGGTAGGATTGGTTAATTTGGCTGTGCGATCGCACGGTGCTATTTATGGATAATGGATATGGTGCGATCGTCACGCTAAAATAGAGAAGTTAACACCTTTATCTTGCATGAGTGATACCATCTACATTGAAACCAGTATTTTTGGCTACTTGACAGCTAGATCGACTAAAAACCTGATTCTTGCTGCGAATATTGAAGTAACGCGAGACTGGTGGGAAAATTATCGCGATGCTTTCGATATATACATTTCGCAAATTGTTTTAGATGAAGCAGCCTTGGGCGACTCAGAGATAGCTGCCAAGCGGCTTGAAATCTTGCAGGGTATACCATTACTGAAGCCGAGCGAGGCGGCTCAAGATCTGGTAATTCAATTTTTAGCAAGAAGTAACCTTCCAGATAAAGCTGCTAATGATGCAGCACATATTGCCATAGCTACTGTTCACGGTATGGACTATCTTCTAACGTGGAATTGTAAACACATAGCAAATGCCCAAATTCAGAAAAAGCTGATACAGATTTGTGCTGACTTTGGGTACGAGCTACCAACGATTTGTACACCTTATGAATTAATGGGAGAGGATGTAAATGTTGACAAATGAAATTTTAGAGGAAATTTATCAATTTCGAGAAGCTCATGCTAAATCATTTAATTATGATGTAGCTGCTATGTTTGCAGACTGGCGGAAGAGAGAAGCTGAAAGTGGTAGAGAGTCAGTAACCTTACCTCCGAAGAAAAAGTATAATAAATCGCTGCATCATACCGCCTAAGAAGCGAATTGTGGCGATCGCGCTGTGCTATTTATGGATAATGGAGATGGTGCGATCGCATAGTTAAGATTATGGGCTAGATGCCACCTGAACTAGAAACGGGTAAACTATATGTACGGATACAAAAGACAATATCCATGCCGAGGAAAATTCGCGCATTGAAAGCTCAGATTGCGCGTGAAGGCTTTGTTTATCTGCCCAAGCGCGGCAAAGGTAGCCATGAGCGATGGCGACATCCTCTATTGAGAAAAACACTGACAATTCCAGGTAAAGATGGAGATGATGTACCAGTCTACCTAGAAAAACAGTTGGCACAATTATTAAGTGAACTGGAAGCTCTCAAGGAGGACGAGGATTTATGAATCGATACAGTATGATTATTCAATGGTCTGATGAAGATGGGCTTTTCCTAGTCACTATCCCAGAATTTAGCGATCGCGTTGTGATGCCTTGTACTCATGGTAAAACTCGCGAAGAAGCAATTCGTAATGGTGAAGAAGTGATTGAAATGTATTTGGAAGCTTGGCAAGCAGAAGGTGAATCTATCCCTGAACCTAGTACGCTTCAAATTGCCTGATTATTATTCTAAACATACATTTTAGCTAAAGTGATGCTACAAGAATTCAGTACATTACCAAATCTGAAACTAGCAGATAGGCAAAGATTACCAGAGTGTTCTGCAATCTACTTTGCGATCGCTCGCGATCAAGTTCTCTACGTTGGTCTAGCAACAAATTTAAGAAATCGTTGGCAAAATCATCATCGGTTGCTGCAGTTGGAAGCAGTTAATCGAAGGTGCGAAGTTAGGCTATTTTGGTTGAGTTGCGCTCAAAATCAGCTTAATGAACTAGAACGCCAGTATATTGAGTATTATACTCATACCTAAAAGAGCAGTATCCTAAAATGCAGGCTATCAATGACGATCCAGTACCAAAGTTGTTGTTTTAAACCAGAAGTTCTTTCGGAATTAGAAAGTGTAAAGAAAAGCGTTTTCGTGTTAAAATAATAAAAAAAATCCGAAGTTATAATTATGGCCAAAAGTTTAGCAATTCAACTAACGGACGAATTAGAGCAACAGTTG
>NZ_JACJUP010000102.1:0-10210 GCF_014748295.1 Planktothrix sp. FACHB-1355
GAGGCAAAAACAAATTTTTCGCCAGTCAACCCAATTAAGTTTAATATCGAGATTTCTAATCCCAGCATCAGATCGGTTGATAAATAATTATTTGTTTTTTGTAAAAAAGCTAAATAATTAGCCGCTTCGGGAACGATTTGTTTCAAATTCTTGCCTTGATAGAACATATGAAATGTTTTAGATGCCAGGATGTAGCCAGCAAATTGTAAATCTCCGCATTCTAAGCCGGCTTGATATCCCTCATTACAAATAACCTGGGCTTCCTTCGTATGGTTAAACCAATGATTAAAACATTCGGAAAGCATGAAACAAGCTTTACATTTATAAGCTAGGCTGTTAAACTTTTGGCTCAGCTTTAAAGCTAGCAAAGCGAAATCATACCCTGATTCATAATCTCCCAAAAAGCAAGATAGGATAAGACCGTAAGATGAATAGCCAAAAGAAGATTCTGGCTGATTACCATATTTGAGGGAAATATTAACGATTTTTAAAGCAACTAAAGGGTAAATATCTCGATCGGATACACTTGTTGGCGCTATCAGTGTTGACAGAACTTTTAAAGCTAATATTTTTTCTGGTATTTCCATTATGTTTGCGTCAAGTAATGAAGCAATTTTTCGATCTTGTAAATTTATTTTTGCTTCATTAATTTCTGTAAATAATGCCGTTTGAAAATCTGAAGTTACTAACTCAATTCCTAGTAAAGCGAGAGCATTTCTCCCAGCTTTTATAGCCTCTTGATACTGTCCGCTTAGGGTGTGTTGTACAATTAATAAATTGTATATTTCTGCTTTTTCAATCGTTGTTTTTGCTTTGGATAAAATTGAATTAATTAATTTAATTGAGTAAGTAAAGTCACCATTTAAATACTCTACTTCTGCTCTTTCTTTATACAAATGTAAATTTAATTTATATTGGCTTTTCCAACTATTGTCAGTCAATAACTCTATTCCTGCTTTTAGATAGCCTAGAGCAGAAAGATAAGCAGTAGCTTGTTTGGCTTTTATGCCAGCTTCTAGATTCAATTTGGCCAAAGCGATTTTTTCTGGTTTTGCAGTTATCAATTCCCGCCCAGCATTGAGATGATCTATTAACTCAAAAATTCTTTCCGCTCGTTCTTTGGCTGGCACATTTGCTAGCAAAAGTCTACCTATTCTAAGATGAGTTGCTTTTTTCTGTTCATCATCAATTAGAATATAAGCAGCTTGTTGCACGCGATCGTGCAAAAATTTATAATTTAAAATAACCAAATGAGAATCGATCGCTTTCTCTTCCGTTGTCGCTTGTAACTCGGAAGTCGCCACAATTAATTCTTCCTGAATAGCTGGTAAAAGTTCTGTAAAAGTTTCCGTCTCAGATTTTTCATAAATGATCGAAAGCGTTTTTAAATCGAATTCATTCCCCACACAAGCTGCCAAGCGTAAAACTTGCTGGGTTGACTCTGGGAGTTTCTTTAATTTTGCTGTCATCAACTCCACTACGTTGTCAGTGATGCCCATCGCCTCAATTTGAGCTATATCCCATTGCCAAATTTTGCGATCTAAGTCAAATACAAGTAGCTTTTCTTCATATAAAGTATTGAGAAATTGATTGATAAAGAAGGGGTTTCCCTCTGTTTTACGCAGTACGAGTTCTGCAAATTGTGCGAGCGATTTCGGCTTTGCGTGCAAAGTGTCAGCAATTAAGTCAGTAACATGGATAATGTTCAAAGGAAATAAACTAATTTCGTTGATAATCACTCCCTCTTTCCCAGGCTCAGACTGGGAACGCAAATGATCGAGAGTTATCATTAACGGATGGGTGGGATCAACTTCGTTATCTCGATACGCGCCGATCAGAAACAGAGAATGAGTATAGGTATCGGTCACGATCAGCTCTATCAATTTGAGCGTAGCGGAGTCAGCCCACTGCAAATCATCTAGAAAGATAACGAAGGGGTGTTGCAGTTGACTGAATACCCGGATGAAGTTTTGGAAGACTAAATTAAAGCGGTTTTGCGATTCGGATGGCCCAAGTTCGGCCACTGCTGGTTGAGGTCCAATAATTAATTCTATTTCGGGAATTACATCTACTATTACTTTACCTTGTTGCCCCAGAGCAGCGCTTAATTTTTTTCGCCATGAATCTAGCTGAGTTTCAGTTTCAGTTAACAGTTGGCCGACTAATTCTTGAAAGGCTTTAATTACGGCACTGTAGGGAGTATTGCGCTGCAATTGGTCAAATTTTCCGCTGATGAAATAGCCTCGCTGCTGGGTAATAGGCTTATAAATTTCCTGTACGAGCGCGGATTTACCGATGCCGGAATAACCCGACACTAACATCATTTCTATTTCGCCTTGGCTGACGCGATCGAAGGCTGCGAGTAAAGTTTCTATTTCTGCTTCTCTGCCATACAATTTCTGCGGAATTTGAAACTTATCGGAAATGTCTTGGGTGCCAAGGGGGAATTCGGCAATATTACCTGTTTGTAATTGCCAAAGACATTTTTCCAAATCGGCTTTGATTCCCCAGGCACTTTGATATCTATCCTCTGCGGTTTTTGCTAACAACTTGATGACAATATTAGCAACGGCTTTAGGAATTTGTGGATTAATTTTCTGAGGATGATGCGGCTGTTTGGCGATGTGACAATGCACCAACTCCATGAGATCGATCGCCTCAAAAGGTAGCTTGTTTGTCAGCAGTTCGTAAAAGGTGGCTCCCAGCGAGTAAAAATCTGTGCGATAATCTAGCGATCGGTTCATTCTGCCCGTCTGTTCGGGCGACATATAAGCCAACGTTCCTTCTAAAAGATTGGGATTTTTTAATGTAAGTTGCTCGCGTGTTAAAACTGTGGAAATACCAAAATCTATAATTTTAACTTTCTGTGTTTCTGGGTTAAAAACAATATTCGATGGGTTAATATCTTTGTGGATGATATTCTGCTGGTGGATTTGCCCCAAAATATCAACTACCTGAATGGCTATTACGAAAAAATCTGATAGGGAGAACTTTCGATAACTCATCAATATTTTTAACGATTCGCCGCCAAAGTCCTCCAGTATCATCACCAGAGTGTTCTGATATTGTTGTAACTCATAAGCTTTGACAACACCCTCTAAGTTGAGGTTGCTGGTAATTTCATATTCTTGCTTATATCTGGTGAGTTCTTGCGGCGTCGGATAGTCTTGTTTGAGGACTTTGAGAATCACAGGTAAATTATCCCGACTTCGGCGTCCTCGATAGACAAGGGAATTGGTACTTTCATAAATTAAAGCGGAAATATCGTAACCTGTCAGTTTTATCATACTTGTATTTTGGGGATATAAAGTTATTTATCTAACCTTCTTCTTGAATAATAAACACGCCAAAGCTTAAGCGGGTTAAAAATATATAAAGTAACAACAAAAATTATTAGTAAATTCCAGGAGGTCGCGCATATATTTTCTATTTCGCACAAATTTAAAATAAGTATAAAAAAAACAAAATATTACCTATTTCAGATAGAAATACTTTTTTAGAGCTAAAGGTCAATGGTGCGTATGGCATAGAAAAAGCATTGCCACACAAGCATTTAGCTTAATTAATAACTCTAAATTATCAAGCAAATAGTAGGAGGGACAACCGCATTGCAATGTATAAATTAATACTATGCAGGTCTCTGTAACAATTCGCGAATCCGAGATGGAGTCAACTCTTGCACGTTGTTAAAAATTACAATTGCACCAGCCTGCTTGAGATTGGCGGTGTAGGCATCGAGACGATCGGGCGTATGCTGAAGATGGGGTGGCAAAATTCCGACACCAATCCAACGGCGAGTGGGTTGGACTAAACGCGCCTTCTCGGCAGTCAACATATCGGCAACCGTATCGCCAACATAAATAACGGGTGTTGCAGTATCTATTGATGACTGATTCTCCAACTGATGCACAGCTGCTAACAAACCTGTAGGATCGGGTTTACCGGGTGCATCCTCCATCGCGATCAGTACCGGCGAGTTTAAACCGAGGCGTCCTGACAAAACATAAGCAGCTTCGGCGCAGGGCGCACCGCTAAAAAAGCCCCAAGGAATGCCAGCTGCGGTCAAATTTTCCAGATAGCTTGGCTGTAGCAATAACGCTTCGTCACATATATAACCTGTCCAATTTTGAGAATCTGGCCCCTGATACCGGGACTGGAAAAAGTCGATGAGGATTTGGTAGTCTAACGCAACTTGATGGCGTTGCTGGCCTTGTTCCTCAAAATATCGATACACTAACTCCTGGGAAGCCTCCCAGTCGTTGTTCCAGATGCCTTCCGACTTGAGCTTGTCCATATCTGTTTGTGTTGGGCGATAAGCGCCACCAGTGAAATGCTCTACCGTATCGGCGATCGCTCTGCGATACGACCCCGCCACGTCGCGGACGACACCATCAATATCGAAAATGACGATCGCATCGGTGGAGTTTGATTGGCGGCTAGTTTCTTGGGTCAATGTTCTGCACCTGGTAATATTTTGGGAATGGATTTGTTGAGCGAAGGAATCAGTACGCTATTATAGTAAGGTTGTACAGTAACTGAAAGTCTGAGTCGAACTCGGAGGTGTGATTGTCGAGGTTCATTTTAAAGGTTCTCTGGCTGGAGAAAGATGTAGCGATCGCTGTTGACCAAGTTGTAGGTAAAGGAACCAGCCCTTTAACAAAATACTTTTTCTGGCCCAGGAACGATGCTTGGGAAGAACTCAAAAGCGAGCTGGAAGCCAAACATTGGATCTCCGAGCACGAACGTGTCGAGCTGCTCAACAAAGCGACAGAAGTGATTAACTACTGGCAGGAAGAAGGCAGACGTCGCCCGATGTCTGAAGCTCAGGGTAAATTCCCAGAAGTAGCTTTTACAGGTAGCGCGTGAACTGCCGCACACCGACCGCTAGACGGTGTGGTGCGGGATAAATGCTGTTTAAGCTAAAATTTGCCAACAAGTTGCCATATTTTGATGGTCTTGTCCTTGCTACCGCTGGCAAGGATATTTCCATAAGGGCTAATCGCAAGTGCAGAAACGGAATCTGAATGCTGGGCGAGGGTGGCAATTTCTTCACCGCTGCTTACCCTCCATATTTTTACAGTTTTGTCCCAACTGGCGCTAAACAACATTTCGCCATCAGGACTAAAGGCAAGTGCGACGACTGTCCAAGAGTGACCCGCAAGCGTGCGGATTTCTCGTCCGGTCTTCAAGTCCCACAATTTGACGGTTTTATCGTCGCTACCGGTGGCGAGGAGATTACCTTGAGGGCTAAATGCGGCGGTAAAGACCGGCCAGGAATGACCTGCAAGGGTATAACGAAGTTGGGGGCAAAATTCGGAACGATCGACAGAAGTTAAATCCCACAATCGCACAGTTCGATCGAAACTGGTACTGGCGAGTAGCACAGGCGTCCCGCCTGTGGCATTATATGGGTTAAAAGCAACGGCAGTCACCTGCAACTGATGCCCAACTAATGTGCAAATAGCTTGTTTGCTATTGATATCCCACAATTTAATTGTTTTATCCCAACTTGCGCTGGCTAGTAGCGCAGGCGTCCCGCTTGTGAGATGGGATGGACTAAACGCGAGTGATTTAACAGCGTGAGAATGTCCGGTGAGGGTGGCAATTTCCTTACCTGTGCTGACGTGCCACAATTTAATTGTGCGATCGTCGCTTCCCGTTGCTAAAATTGACCCGTCCGGACTAAAGGCAACGCATTTAACAAAGTGCGAATGTCCGGAGAGACTAAAAATCAATTCCCCAGTCTCTAAATTCCACAATTTAACAGTTTTGTCATCGCCACCGCTGGCTATAATTTTACCATCCGGGCCGATCGCAACTGCATTCACACAAGCAGATGAACCTGAATGTCCGGTGAGGGTGTGTATGCAGCGCCAAGCAGGATTTTCGATTGGGGATTTGGGATTTGGGATTTTGAATTGGATACCGATTGTTTGCATAACTTCGTCAGCAGATTGAAAGCGAAGGTTAACGGTATTTTGGAGTAATTTATCTAAGATGTAAGAGAGACGATCGCTCACATTATCCGTCAAATACTGTCGCCAAACCCAACAATTATTCCCCACATCAAACAAATTAAACGGAGAAATCCCCGTCAGCAGGTAAATGCAAGTTACTCCTAAGCTGTAAAGGTCGCTGGCAAAAATCGCCTTTCCTTGCGCTTGTTCCGGTGCGGCATATTCCGCACTACCGCTACTCGTGCCGATATTCACCGCTTCAGCAGCACTAAAATCAACCAATATAAAGCGATCGTCCGAACTGCGACGAATGATATTTTGTGGTTTAATATCGCCGTGAATTACTTGCTGTGAGTGGATAAACTGCAAGATTGGCAACAACTCATCTAAAAGTTGCCAAATTTGAGATTCCTTAAAAACACCCTCTGACTCAACTGCTTCTGCCAAATTGCTGCCATCAATAAACTCTTGCACCAAGTAGAAATTTCCCGCTGCTGTAAAGTAATCTAAAACTGCCGGTATTTGTGGGTGTTTGCCTAATTTTTCCAGTCGTTGCGCTGACCGATAAAATAATTCAGCACATTTTGTTAAAGCTGCTGGCGTTTGCTCTTGAGGCTGCAATTGTTCGATCGCACAAGGAGATGCAGGAGATTGAGCTTCATCAACAGCCAGGAAAGTTCTGCCAAATCTGCCTTGCGCGATTGGTTTAACCAAGCGGTAACGTTCTTTGAGTGGCAAATCTTGTGTCACAATATGAGGTTTAAGTAGTCGATAGTTTGGACGCTCACCTGCGTTTATTCTATTTTAAATTAACTGCCAGGAAAAACAACTCATCGTTATAATTGTCCATACAATATTGCGATCGCCAATGTTATACTAAGATGAAGCGTTTGCTTTCTCAAACTATGCAGCTTACCGAACAGCAATATTACTCCCCAGAAGAATACCTAGCACTGGAGGAAGTAGCTGACTATAAAAGCGAATACATTGACGGTCAAATTTTTCCTATGACAGCAACCCAACCTACGGATCGATCGCACGGATGAAGAGGTAATAAATAATTCACGCGATCGCAATTTCTCCCAAACGTTTGAGAATGTGCAACACATTATATAGTTGCTTGCAAATCTGACTCTATTTATAATAAATCGGTTTCTGTCAAACCTGCTATTTTCATCAAAGCTTTTAATGTGCCTATTTTTAAATCTTTATTGCTATGAACGGGAATAGATAAAATCTCATTTACTTCATCTTTTTGATAAATATGATGGCTGGCGGTAATTCGTTTTAACAACCATCCTCTTTCCTCAACTATTTTACAAAGCTTTTTCCCGGATATCGACTTTATACTAAAATTTCTACCACTTTTTCTGAGTCGTTATTCACCTGAATTTCGTTAGCCACTTCTAACCAACCTTGAATGGCATCTTGTAAGTTAAAGATAACTTCTTCATAAGTATCACCTTCAGTAATACATCCTGGTAAGGCGGGAACTTCTGCCCAATATCCTCCTTCTTCAGCGGGATGTATAATTGCTTTTATTTTCATGTTTATCTTTAGAAAGAATCAGAGTTTTCTTGATTATAGCAGAATAAGAGCGTCCTTAAACTTCGCGCCCAGGTTCAAACCTGGGCGCGAGAAAGTTAACTAAGGTGGGCACTGCCCACCTTACTTAATTATCGAACTGTTGGCGGTTTGATTTGACCGTTTTCTTTTTCGGGTAAGAACTCAACGGGAATTACGGGAACGGTATCTGAATTTGGTAATTCGCCGTTAGTTTCTGGTGGAATTGGCGGGGTAGAATTATTCGATTTGCCTGCTTGATTCCACAACAGCATTGTTAGCAAACCATCGACTAAACCGTTACCGCCGTTGTTACCGCTGACGAGAACATCGGGAATTAAACGGACTTTGCGATCGCCGATAATTTGCATTAGCTGCATCGCCGTGTAACCTTGCGAACCCAAGGCTTCCACACCGGCGCGATAGGTTTCCGCTTTCGCAGTACCCGTAGCGCGAATCGAAGCCGCCTCAGCCGCCGCTTGCAGTTTTGTGGCTTCCGCTTCACCTTGCGCTTGTTTGATTTGCGCTTTGGCTTTCAGTTCCGCAATGCTGACATTCTGTTCGGATTTCACCATTTCTTGTTGAATGTCGGCTAAGGCAGTTTCGCGCACGAGTTGCTGGCGTTGCGTTTGCGCCATTTGCTGCACTTCGTAGGTTTTGCGCTGTTCTTCTGCTATTTTGCGATCGGTCTGCGTTTGCATCAACTGTGCTGGCGGTTGAATATCGCCAATAAGAGTATCGATCGCCTGCACATCGTAACTCCGCAAAGCTGTTTTAATATACTCGGAAGCCTCAGCTTGACGTTCGCTTCTAGCACTCAGGAAATCCAACACCGTGTAAGCTTGGGCGGAATTGCGGAAGTAATTGCCGATCGTCGGCTCTAATACATGATCTACCAGATTTTGCATCGCGCCAACGCGGGAAATTACCTTCGGCGCATCCAATGCACCGACGTGAATAATCTGTGCAACTTCCAAATCGAACGCAAAACCATCAGTAGAACGCACAGTCAGCGATTCCAGTTTGGAATCGTAGTTATGTCGTTCTGTTCTCGCCGACCAGTTCAACACTATATTCGTTGTCGGGACTAATTCCACTTTCATAATCCGGGTATTCAGTGGGTGTTTGCCTGGGTAAAGCGGTTCCGTCCACACGCCTTTGTGTCCCGGACGCACCAAATCGCCGTGAGTGAAAGCTGCGCCGCTGACATCTTCGTGCGCTTTGCCAACATAAGAAATTACCACACCGACATAGCCGATCGGAATCTCCGTCATGGCAACTTGTTCGACTTGCACAAACCAAGGATTCAAGTTCCAAGACCCGGACAGCAGAATTTGCTCTTGCAAACCGCGTCTTCCACCAGCTGCGATGAATTTCTGACCGTTTTGGAAATTATCGTGTCCGGGAACAACCGCTCCGGCAATTTCGCCTTCCGAGATGGGAATACCATCTAAGGTGGTGACGATACCAACTTTGTCCGATGCAACCGTGTAGACGCGCAACTGTTCGCTACTCATACCTTCTTTAGTTGCGTTGGCGGTGGTGATGACTTTGAACAAAGCAGTATTGATGCGGTAAGTACCCGCCGTGAGAAAGCCTAGCTGACGCCCTTTTTCGCCGCCGTTTTTGAGGAATTTGCGGGCATCCTGAAAGTTATCGCAATCTACAACTTTACCCAAGATGTGTTGCGGCGGGATAGAAGCACCATCGGCGGCGACGATAAGGGCGATTTCCCCTTGGGATACGACGGTGACTAATTCTTTGCGAACTGAAAATTGCCAGGGCCAATAGCCCCAGTGCCACCCAGGTGCAAGGGTATCGGCTTGATATCCAGCTTCGCCGTTTAAAGCTATCAGTCGTCCTGGGGGAAGTCCGCGACCGGTCAGGGCAAATTTCTTGACCACAACGCCGACTTCTCGTTCGCCGATAACGACGAGTCCGCCAAAGAATATGGGGATACAGACGATGACGCCGCCAACTACAATGATGGGGATGAGTCCCCACATATCTGCGCGTTGAATTCGATAATGGGTGCTATTGGTTTGCACCTGCTGTGCAATAGACCTCTCCAAAAACTCTTGTGGGATAGGCATCTTGCCTGTCCCTGAGATTCTTTTCTCCAGAGGTCTAATGATTTCTTCTGGCTGTGTCTGAGTTGCGTTAAGACTTATCGATGCTGGTTTTTCTGTTTGGCTGGTTTTGAGTGCCGCCGCGTTGGCAGAGTTGATGCCGCTGGAAATGGCGATCGAAGCCACTACCGATGCCGCCAATCCCACGATTCTACGAGGTTTTGTCAAATTTTGCATAAAAAAAATCATCCCTAAACAGGGAGTAGGTATCCTCATATCTTGCACTACTGTCAACAAGACCTGAGAAACCGCGTTTCTTAACGAAAAATCTAGGCTCTTGGCTTTAATTTCCAAGAAACCCGGTTTCGACGCCTGGTTCAAGATCTGAGTATCCCTACGCTAGCAATTCCCTAAGTCTTCACCCGAATTCTTAAACTTCTCGTAATGGCAAGAGGGGAATAACGGGAGAGTGGGGCAGTGGGGCAGTGGGGGAGCGGAAGAATTAATATTTTCCCTTTTTCCTCTTCTTTTTGACTTTTGAATTTTGACTTTTCTATACCCTTCTTAACGTATCCGAATACTCGTTCCGCGATCGCCCAGTTGTGCAAATTCTAACTCTTC
>NZ_JACJUP010001020.1:0-2588 GCF_014748295.1 Planktothrix sp. FACHB-1355
GCTTGAGTACGATACTATCCATGATTTACTAGCAAGAATTATTTTTATTCAATTCCTTTTCGATCGGAAAGATTCTAAGGGAAACGCGGCATTGAATACAAGGTTCCTTATTGAACTGCATGAGAGAGGAGAATTATTAGCTAGATATTCTAAATTTCCTGAAGTTTTAAGAAATCACAGAGACACTTATAACTTTTTCCGCTGGCTTAACAATAGATTTAATGGAGATTTATTTCCAGGGAAAGGAAGCTCAGAAGCAGAACGCGAGCAAGAATGGCAAGCAGAGGAACGAAAGGTTACTCAATCTCACCTGAATTTACTTGCAGAGTTTATCAGTGGTGAGCTAGAGATGGAAAGTGGTCAGCGTTGTCTCTGGCCTCAGTATTCCTTTGATGCAATCCCTCTTGAGTTTATTAGTAGTATATATGAAGAGTTTGTTAGAGAAGGTAATGATGATAAAGGCGTTCATTACACGCCGGGACACATAGTTGACTTTATTCTTGATGGCGTTCTTCCTTGGGATAGTGAAGACTGGGATATTAAGATTCTCGACCCGGCTTGTGGGTCTGGTATTTTCTTAGTAAAAGCTTTTCAGCGACTAATTCACCGATGGAAAAAAGCTCATCCGGGTGAGGAAATAAAATCAAATGTTTTGAAAGCACTGCTTGAACAGAACATTTTTGGGGTTGATATTAATGCTCAAGCAGTAAGAGTTGCGTCTTTTAGTCTTTACCTAACCATGTGTGACGAGATAGATCCTCGTCATTATTGGCAGGAGGTACGTTTTCCAAGATTAAGAGGGAATCAATTAGTCTGTGCAGACTTTTTCCGAGAGGATAAAGAAGGTTATCGCACCCAGTTAGATTCGGCTAAGTACGATTTGGTTATAGGCAATGCGCCTTGGGGAAGAAATACTGTAACTCGACTCGCCCAGTCTTGGGCAGGAGATAAGTGGAAGATTACTTACGGAAATATAGGCCCACTTTTTTTGCCTAAAGCTGCTGCTTTAACTAAAGCAGGAGGGCGCATTGCAATGATGCAGCCTGCTGGTGTTCTAATTTTTAATCAAATTGGCACTGCCAAAGAGTACAGGCAGAAGCTTTTTTCAGAATTCAAAGTTGAGGAGATAGTTAATCTATCTGCTTTACGTTTTGGGCTGTTCAAAGATGCTATTTCACCAAGTTGCATCGTTACAATGTCAGCTAATACCCCTGATGGCGAACCTTTGTCCTATATCTGCCCCAAACCAGTCCACACTAATGAAGACGACTATCGCATCGTCATAGAACCACAGGACATTAATCTAATTTATCCACAAGAGGCGATCGCAGATCCTTTTGTTTGGACGGCATTGATGTGGGGGGGAAGACGAGATTTAGCTTTGATGCGGAGATTGAGCCAGGAACAAAACTTAGAAAAGCTGGAAATTGATGGCATTGTGGCAAAGCGTCAAGGGGTTATTCGAGGCGATCGTAAGAAGTCACAACAAACAATCATTGGGAGAAGAATATTACAATCTACTCGATTTCCCAATGGCACATTCTTGTTTCTTGATGTCCAAGAGCTTGATATCAATCATGATCCCTATACCGACTCAAGAGCATCAACGGATTTCACTGCTTTTGAAATGCCACAAATGATTATCAAGCAAGGTTGGCAGAAAAGTAGTGGAAGATTTGAGGCAGCTATTACTCAATTAAACAATACTAAATCTGGTATTATTTGCTCCGGGAGTTATGTTAGTGTACATACTCCACAAGAATTATTGCCAGCTTTAGAAGCAGCTTGTTTAACTTACAACAGCAAGCTAGCTGTTTACTATCTGCTTCTTTCCAGTGGTCGCTTTGCCTGTTATATTCCCGAAGTTAAGCCTGGAGATTTGTTACGAGTGCCAATCCCTGAAGCTCGTTCAGGTTTATTGCAGGATATTGAAACCATTAATGATGTAGATCTACGGATATGTGAAGCATTTTCATTCAAAGATAGCGAGTGGACACTAATTGAGGATTTATTTAATTATACGTTACAAGATTTTAAAGGAAACAGTTCTTCTCCAGGACGACAGAAAACTCATCGGCGAAGTAAGGGAGAATTTGAAGATATTGCCGAGCCAGAACTTAGGGTATATTGTGCATATTTTTTGCGAGTCATTAAAGCAGGATTTGGTCAAAATAAGAATATTTGTGCAACTATATTTCAAGAGGAAAATCAAACTTATCTTCCAGTTCGGTTAGTTGCGATCCATCTCAACAGACCTAACCATGAAGAAGTACAGATAGAGCCTATAGACTCTACGAATTTACTTGCACAATTAAAGGGCTTGAATAAGTTGTTATTGGAACAGCAAGATACAGAAGAGGGAGGAATTTTTTATCAGCGTGTTGCCAAAGTATATGATTCTGTTCGATTGGATGGAGAAAATATTCCTACTGTTTATCTTGTCAAACCAGATAAAATACGCTACTGGACTCGCTCTATGGCATTACGCGATGCCGATGAAGTTGCCGCAGATATTATGATGTGGCGCACAGGTTTTAAGGGGAAATCGTAGGTTAGCCAGGAGTCATAGCGTGATGAGGAGATCGGAA
>NZ_JACJUP010001021.1:0-2587 GCF_014748295.1 Planktothrix sp. FACHB-1355
GGAATCAATCACCGAAGACGATCGCATAGCAGTGTCAGAGACTGCAACATCATCAATGTCTCCAGTGGAGTTAGTGGAAGAAAGCGATCGCTTAGCAATTGAAGAAACTCCTGAATTAAGCAATCCCGAAATTTCTGGAGAAGAGGCTAACATTACAGAATTAGAGAATAATTCCGAGTCAAATGCTGCACATATTTCTGGAGAAGAGGCTAACAGAGGGGAAATAGACGAAAGCACAAAGTCAAACTCCTCACAAAGCCTTTTAGAAGAGCGGAAAAGACCAGAAATAAAGGATAGTTTAGAGTCAAAATCTCCAGAAGAGATTTACACCTCTACTAATTTGGGTAGCCGCGAAACTGCACCTTCTCCGCGCACGCCCCAGCCATCATCGTCCGCAAACAAACGCAAGCGAATTTTTATCACCGGTGCGAGTGGCTGCATCGGTCAATACCTGGTAGAAAAACTGATAGACAGAACACGAACTATACTTGCTGGTAAGAGATCCGGGCAAACTGCGTTTTGACTGTAATGCCCGTCCGGGTATTAACATCGTCAGAGGCGATATACGACAGATTCCGCGCCATGCAAATCTGCTCAAAACGATCGATTGTGCAGTGCTGATTGCTACGTCTTGGGGCGGTACAGATCAGGAAGTGCTGGATGTGAATATCTACAAAAATATTCAATTGCTGAATTTGCTCGATCGACAAGTCTGTCAGCAAATAATTTACTTTTCCACCGCCAGTATCCTAGATCGCAACAATCAACTTCTCAAAGAAGCAAGAGAACTGGGAACAAGTTACATTCGTTCCAAGCACGATTTTCTGCGTCAAGCATCGCGCTTGCCAATATACGATCGGATAACTGCTGTGTTTCCTACCTTAGTTTTAGGCGGCGATGCACAACATCCCTATTCTCACATTTCATCTGGCTTACCCGGTATCACAAAATGGATTAAGCTGATTCGCTTTTTCAAAGCAGATGCTAGTTTCCACTTTATTCATTCCCAAGATATTGCAGAAGTAGTAGGATACTTGATAGAAAATCCGCCGCAGAAAAAAGAGTATCGGCAGTTCGTGTTGGGAAATCCGGCAGTAACGGTAAATCAAGTAGTGGAGGAGGCTTGCGCTTATCTGAATCAACCAATTTTGTTTCGTTTGCCTTTGTCTGTTTGGTTAGCTAATCTTTTCATCGTTATCTTTAAGATTCAGATGAGTCCGTGGGATAGGTTTTGTTTGGAGTATCGGCACTTTACTTATCAAAATGCAGTTAATCCAGCAACTTTTGGTTTGCCAGTTTACTGTGCAACTTTCAGCGATGTTCTCAAAAGCAGCGGTGTGGTGGGAGGAAGCGGACAAAGGCTGACGCGAGTTAACAATTATAGACTCGATCTAGATGACCGAGAATCGGAATCGGGAAATGAGAGTTGAACTATTACGCGCTAGGCTTAAGTGGATTAGACATCCTACGGAGTAACATTAAATGCGGGTTTTACTGCTTTATCCTCTGTTTCCGAAAACATTTTGGTCTTACGAAAAGATTTTAGAATTAGTCGATCGCAAAGTGTTACTGCCGCCTTTAGGTTTAATAACTGTCGCGGCTATTTTACCACAAGAATGGGAATTTAAACTGGTCGATCGCAATATTCGATCGGTCACAGAGGCAGAGTGGCAATGGGCAGACTTAGTAATTCTCTCTGCAATGATTGTGCAGAAAGAAGACTTTATCGCCCAAATCCAGGAAGCGAAAAGACGGGGCAAACGAGTTGCTGTGGGTGGCCCTTATCCCACCAGTTTACCGGAAGAAGCAGAAGAGGCGGGGGTAGATTATCTGATTTTAGATGAAGGGGAAATTACTCTGCCGATGTTTGTCGAGGCGATTCAACGGGGTGAGACGAGGGGGATTTTTCACGCTAACGGAGAGAAACCATCTGTAACGGAGACGCCGATTCCCCGTTTTGATTTGCTGGAATTTGATGCTTACGATTCGATGTCGGTACAATTTTCGCGAGGTTGTCCTTTTCAGTGCGAATTTTGCGACATTATTGTGCTATACGGTCGCAAACCTAGAACGAAGACACCAAAGCAACTCCTGGCTGAATTGGATTATCTCTACGAACTGGGGTGGCGTCGAAGTGTGTTTATGGTGGATGACAACTTTATCGGCAATAAGCGCAATGTCAAGTTATTGCTGAAGGAGTTAAAAGTTTGGCAAGCAGAAAACGGTTATCCGTTTGCGTTTAATACAGAAGCTTCGATCGATTTAGCACAAGACCCGGAACTGATGGAATTGATGGTGGAGTGCTATTTTAATGGGGTGTTTCTGGGAATTGAAACGCCTGATGAGGATAGTTTGCAGCTGACTAAGAAATTTCAGAACATGAGAAATCCTCTGATTGAGGCTGTGCAGCTGATTGCAAAAGCTGGATTGCGCCCGATGGCTGGGTTTATTATTGGTTTTGATGGTGAGAAATCTGGTGCTGGTAAGCGGATTGTCCAGTTTGCGGAAGCAGCAGCTATTCCGACGGTGATGTTCGGGATGTTGCAAGCTTTACCGAATACGGCGCTGTGGAACAGATTGGAAATGG
>NZ_JACJUP010001022.1:0-2582 GCF_014748295.1 Planktothrix sp. FACHB-1355
GGGCCGATCGCATCGGGGATGGGAAAAGTTATCCCCTTTTCAATTAATAATTTGTGTGACGATGTTTGCGTTATTGCAATTTCTTTAGCTATGCGATAGTCCAAAAAAATACCATCATATCCGATGCGAAACATTAAATCTGGAATCGCATCAAGTAGGGCGCGATTTTTGGCTTCGCTCAATTCTAAAGCCTCCTGAGCTTTGCGGCGCTCTAGAATTTCTTCCCGCAGTATAATATTTTGTTCCTCAAGTTGTAGTTGCAGCGATCGCAGTTTAAGCTGATTGCCAATTCGCGATAAAACTTCTGCTTCCTGAAAAGGTTTGCTAATGTAGTCTATTCCTCCCACATCAAAAGCTTTTACCTTATCTAAAACATCATCTAAAGCACTGATAAAAATGACGGGAACTCCGCGAGTTTTTTCATTTGCTTTCAGATGTTGGCAAACTTCATAGCCATTCATCATGGGCATATTTATATCAAGCAGAATTAGGTCTGGCAAAACCTTTTGACAAGCAATTAAGGCTAATTCGCCGTTCAATGCTTTACGAACTGTGTATCCCTGCTCGGTGAGCATTGCCGACAAAAGGCGTAAGTTATCAGGTGTATCATCGACAACCAAAATATTGCTTTTATAAGTATTGGTGCGCTCGTCATTCATTTTAGTATCTCCGTCACCTGTTAATTTGTATAATCATAGTACAAAATAAAACTTGCGCGTTTAATGTTTTTATTTTAAATCCTCGAATATATAATAGCTTTGATAAACTTCACTGGGCTCTTTGGTAGGTGAGCCTTCTGTGTCAGCCATAAAAAAATCGGTTGTGTAGGTACAGTATCGATCGCGTCCCTGTTGCTTAGCTTGATAAAGAGATCGATCGGTCTTAGCAATTAAAGTTTCTGGAGATTCTTGATAATTTCCGACTAGGCTACAGATACCCATGCTTAATGTAATATAATTGCTCACAGAAGAAAAGCAGTGGATAATCTTTAGCTTTTCCACCTCTAACTGGATATTTTTAGCTAGAGATATGGCTCCGTAAATATCTGTGTGAGGCAAAATCGAAACAAACTCTTCTCCTCCGTAACGCGCCACTAAATCTGTCGGACGCTTTACCGCATTGCTAATAGCTTTGGCAACCTCCTTTAAACAAAAATCTCCTGCTAGATGTCCGTAATTATCGTTGTAGGATTTAAAAAAATCGATATCGCACAAAATCAATGATAGAGGTGTTTTATCTCTTGCCGATCGGTGCCACTCTCTTTGTAAGTATTCATCAAAGTGGCGACGGTTGGCCAGTCCAGTCAAGCTGTCCGAACAAGCCAAACGGTGTAATTTTTCATTTGCTTCTTGCAAAGCTGACTCGGCACTTCGCCGTCTCTCTATTTCCTCAAGTAGCAGAGTATTTTGCTGTTTTAGTTGCTTTTGCAATTTTTGAACCGTAAGTTGATTTTCCACTCTTGCCACCACTTCTTCAATATGAAATGGCTTAGTAATATAGTCGGCACCACCGACATCAAAAGCTTTTACTTTGTCCAGCACATCATCCAAAACGCTAATAAAAATCACGGGGATATCGCAAGTTTTTTCATTTGCTTTCAAAGCAGCACAAACTTCATAGCCGTTCATATCGGGCATATTTACATCGAGTAAAATTATGTCTGGCAGTATCTTCTGGCAAGCACTTATAGCTACTTGACCGCTCAAAGCTTTGCGAACGCTATAGCCCCGATTCTTTAGCATAGACGACAGCAGGCGCAGGTTATCTGGCGTATCGTCAACCACAAGAATTTTACTTTTGGGTAGTGCGTTTAAATTTTTACTCATTGTGAGGGTATGGTGAAGTAAAAAGTTGTGCCCTTGTTTACCTGCGATTCCACCCATATGCTTCCGCCGTGACGTTCAACTATTTTTTTGCAGATAGTCATACCAATGCCATTACCTGGGTATTCTCTATAAGAGTGCAGGCGTTGAAAAATTTCAAAAATGCGTTCAAAGTACTGAGGTTCTATGCCAATACCATTATCCTGGACTCCAAAAAGCCATTCACTGCTGTTTTTTAATTGAGCCAAAATTTTTATTTCCGGTATAACTTGAGGACGGCGAAACTTAATACCATTGCTAATTAGATTTTGGAAAAGGCTGATCAGTTGTGTGCGATCGCCCATTAGTTTTGGTAATGGCGAATGGGTAATAGTGGCACCGCTTGAGTTAATTTCTTCGCGTAAATTATCTAGCGCTTCTTCTAGTACGTTTTGGCAATCAGTCAATTCAAGCTCTTGTGTTTCCTTTCCTAACTTGGAATAATCTAGCAAGTCGTCAATTAGCCGCTTCATCCTCCAAGCCGCATTTACGATATGTTCTAAGTATCGCTTATGGTCTGGAGCGAAATCTTTTTCGTATTTACAGCTAATCAGCTGCGTATAACCAATAATCGATTGTAGAGGTGATTTGAGATCGTGAGAAGCGATGTAGGCAAATTGTTCTAGTTCGGCGTTGGCTATTCGCAATTCTTCATTTAATTTTTGCAACTGTATATTTTGCTCGGTGAGTGCGTTATATAGCTGGCGAATAGTCAGTTGA
>NZ_JACJUP010001023.1:0-2522 GCF_014748295.1 Planktothrix sp. FACHB-1355
AGTGTTAACTGCTGGCTGGGTGGGATTGAGTTTCGGGCTGATGAGGCGTCGGGAAACCCAAATATGGGGAGACTTGCTGCTGGGATTCAGCTGGAGTTGGTTAGCGGGATCGATTTATTGGGGCTGGTGGCGCTGGGAACCTCTGATCCACCTGCCGATCGAAGCCATTTGTCTGCCGTTAGCGCTTTGGTGTGCGGGGCGGAACATCTGGAAAGTGGGTAGCTTATTTTATTTAGGTTCCCTGTTTGGCACGGCGGTGACAGACATATACTTTTACGCAGTCGATCTGATCCCTTCCTGGCGACAGTTAATGCAGGTAGACCCAGCGTTGGCGACACCAATTTTACAAAATGCGATCGCGCAGGTGCAGACACCTTGGGGGATCGTATGGGCGGGAGTACTTGCTGGAGTTCTTTTAGTCACGGGTACTTTACCCTTACGCTCCGGACAGCTACACTGGTGGGCGTTTAGTGGAGCAGTGTTGAGTACAATTTTTGTAGATAGCCTGTTTTGGTTAGTCGCCTCAGCCGCCTGAGCGAGCTTGTCTTGCTAAAAGAATCGCTCTTAGGAGGTATGACAGGCGCTTTAGATACCTTAATTGCTATCGACGTTTGAGACTCTAACTGGCTCTTCGTCGCTTCTTTTATCTGTGGTGACGTTGCAACCCACTACTACTCCATATCTTTTACTTCGGACCGATTCCGGGAATCGCTATCTCCCATTAGTGGGCAGTCATTGCTGGACTATCGGTCGCAGCGATGACAACAATTTTGTGATACCAGATCGGTGGATTTCTCGTAACCATGCGATGTTACAAAGTATGGAAACCGGGGAATTTTATCTAATCGATCTTGGTAGCCGCAATGGCTCGTTTGTGAATGGGCGACGGGTAAGCGTACCCGTAACCTTAAAGCATGGCGATAACCTAACCTTCGGTCAAACTGAATTGGAATTTTTCTCTCCCACCGTCAGCTACCAGGCTAACTCTTCCACCAGTTCGCACTCGGATGAGTTGACGGCGACATCCACATTACACGTTCGCCGTCTGATCTCGGTGATGGTGGTGGATATCCGCGACTTCACCGTTTTAACCAGACAACTTGACGAAAAAATTCTTTCCGAGTTGATTGGTACCTGGTTTCGTCATTCCGGCAGCATTATTCGGGAACACGGCAGCTGGGTGGACAAATATATCGGCGATGCGATCATGGCGGTTTGGTTTCACGGTAGCCGAGGTATCTCCGATCAAGAGATGACCGGCATTTGCAATGCGCTCAGCGATCTCCACAAAATGACGGAGGAGTTGCACGCCCAGTATTCTTTACCGTTCCCGTTGCGAATAGGGGCGGGAATTAATACGGGGTATGCGATGGTAGGCAATACGGGAAGTGGCGATCGACCCGACTATACTGCTTTGGGCGATACGGTCAATGCTGCTTTTCGCCTGGAATCTTCCACCAAGGAACTACGCCTGGATGTTGCCTTGGGGGAAACTACTTATAAATATCTGTTGCCATTGGGGATCGACCAATCTGGTTTCAAGCAATATACTGTCCATCTGAAGGGCTACGATAAGCCGACGCTAACTTATGCAGGCACGTTTGCCAACTTGGATACTTTGTTGCAAACCCAGCCCCAAAATCAATGATACTGTTGGTTTACAACGAAACCATTAGTGTGAAAAACTAAACTTGGCCTGCAAGGGTCTTGTTTTGGAGCGCGATCTCAACGCTCCTACTAATTGCCTGCTTGACTGGTGAGAAAACGTCAAAAGCCAGATAATTATCTTTGTTAGAAGCTGTGTGTGGATTTCCATCTGCTTTTGTAGGGAGGTTTTTATTCATGAAACGATTGCTGCGCTTGCTGATGATGTTTGTTCTGGTATTGGGTTGCTTCGGATGGCTGGGGCAATCTCATGATGCGATGGCGGCTTCTTTGACTGGTGTCGCGTTACGTTCAGGGCCGATCTTGGCGGCAGAGACGGGAGAAGTTCTGGGGAATAAGGTTGACGCTAAGCTGGGCGAAATGGGCGGAAAAATAGATTTAAACAACACCAATGTGCGGGCTTTCCGGCAATTCCCCGGATTTTATCCGAACCTAGCTGGAAAAATTGTCCAAAACGCTCCTTACGAAAAAGTTGAGGATGTGCTGGCAATTGCCGGACTGAGCGATCGGCAGAAAGAACTTCTGCAAGCTCGGCTGGACAAGTTTACTGTGACGGATATCGAAGCCGCGATGGTAGAAGGTGACGACCGGATTAACAACGGTATCTATCGTTAATTTTCAGGCCCGATCGTACAGAGGATCGTACAGAGGCTGGAAGGAAACGAGGTGTGTCGGAGATCGGGCTTTTCCGTGTCTGGGTTGTCTTAGGAGTTCCCAGGATAATTTAAAATTGCAGACTTCAGATTTGAGATGGAATTCAATCTCAAATCTGGAATTTAAAATTTGCAATGCCCCAGTCGGCATTTCCCATTCTGCAATCCCCAGCCCTCTAGCTTCTGTCGATCGATATTTTTGGC
>NZ_JACJUP010001024.1:0-2518 GCF_014748295.1 Planktothrix sp. FACHB-1355
GAGTGGGGGAGCGGGGGAGCGGGGGAGCGGGGGAGTGGGGGAGCGGAAGAATTAATATTTTCCCTTTACCCTCCTCCCTCTTCCCTCTTCGCTCTTCCCTAGCCCCTAGCCCCTAATCCCTAACCCCTCAATTAGAAGCTTCCGCCAATTCAATGACGCGACCTTCGACATCTTTGACCAAAAAATTCAGCGGTTTTTCGCGGCGAATTTTGTGTTTCAAACCTCGAACTTGCACGCGCAGCAGCACTTGTTCCAAACAGTCGCGATCGAAACACACATGACGTTGCCGATCTTTTTGCCCCAAACTTGCGCCAGAGATAACGTGTAACTGGGTATTCTTCTTTAACTGATACCAAAGACCCTCTGGTGCGTTCAACCCTTTGGTGGTGGAGAGGCTGGGATTGGCTGAGAGGTAGAGCGGGTCTATGCTAGTAGCACCCAGAGTTTGTTCGTAGTTGTAATAATAGTGCAAAGGTACTTCCGCCGCTGGCAGATCTAGCAGACCTTCATAAAACTGCCGAGCGATTTCCAAATCCGACACCATGATTGTATGGACTTTCGGCGCACTGGTGAGGAACATCCACATGGCACCTGCATAAGCTACCAGCAGCATCACCATGATGCCTTGGGTGGAAAATAGGCTATCCAGAGGCAGGGCGGGCAAAAATGAACCTAATAAAGAGGGCAAGGGCAGAGAAGGAATAACGTTAACTGCTAGAACCATGAACTTTAAGGGGTGAAAGATCGGTTGTACCTACCGTACTTGTCAGCATATACTTACCATCTTATGTCTTTTCAGTCTACCAAGTGGATGGGAGACTTGAGACTGCCGATTGGGAGACTTTTGACTTTTTCTAGCCCTCAGTCCCTAGTGTAGTATGGTGATCGATCGCGAGCGTAACTCAGCAAAGTAGCGGTTAAACTATTGTGCAAATTCCTCATTTTATAGAAAGCAATCATCCCTTAGTCAAGTCGCTGTCTCATCACAGCGATGGGGAACTGCTGACCCTGTTTCAGCGCCATCCCGAAGAGGGAAAATACTTTACGGCGATTTTCTGTCGCTACAGTCCGATCGTCTATACCTTAATTGCACACTCCGGACGATCGCCTGTCCAAGCCGATTACTTGTTTGCCATCACCTGGCGACATATCTACCATGCTTTAGGCGAACTCGATTTACGGGGCGCTGCGGTATCGGAGACGGAGAGTTTTAATCTGCAAAACTGGCTCATCAATATTACCGCTTTGTGTATCAATCAAGCGGAAGTGCCACCAGTGGAGTCAATTCACTACTCGTTGGAGGCTGCTTCGCCGCCTTTGTGGTGTTATACCCAGCAGGCGTTAGATATGATACCTCCTCTTCAGCGGTTAATTGTAGTGATGTCTCAGAGTTTCCACTGGAGTGAAACTCGAATCGCCGCTTATCTGCAAGCAGAGGGAGAAACGCTTTCTCCTACCGAGGTGAGAGAGTTGCTACAGACAGGGTTAAAAGAATTACAAAAAACTTTGCCTGCCGATATTCGTGCTATTTATTTAGGTGAAGAGGAAACTGTAGAAGAAGATTCTGAAATTGATATTCCGAGTCTTTTATGATGAGGGAGTCGGGCAGCGAAAAAATTAATATTTTTCCTGTTTCCATTTTCCCCTCTCTTCTCCCTCTTCCCTCTTATTTTTGACTTTTGACTTTTGACTTTTATTAGCCCACTCTCCCCCTCTTTCCTTTCTCAAAGTGCGTAAATTCTGCATTTTTCTACTTTTGCCTTTTTACTTTTTCGTTTTGGGTGCGGCTGACCTAAACGAACAACTGAACATCCCCAGAAACAACGGCACTCAAGGCGAACTTCGGGATGAAGCCGATCGCCTGGTACGATGGGGAGGGCAAGCCCAACGACAAGGCAATTTCGATAAAGCTATTCCCTACTGGTTGCAGGCGTTAAAAATTTATCATCGCATTGGCGATGTGCAATCCCAAGGTCAAGTTTACGATTTTTTGGGTTTGGCTTATGTTGCTTTAGGTGACTACAACAGGGCAGAAGATGCGTTGCGAAGACGGCTGGGTTTTGCCCGCGAAAATAACGATTTGCAAGGTCAAATTTTTGGCTTAAATAATGTCGGTACAGTGCTGCTGCGACGTGGCAGTTTGCCTGCTGCAAGGACAACATTTGAGGAGGCGCTGACAATTGCCCGTGGCGTGAATAGTCCGGCAGGTATCGGTTTATCGCTGAATAATCTTGGTTTGGTGGCAAGCGGTAACGGCGATTACAATCGAGCAATTAAACTTTACGAAGAAGCTGCCATTTATCGAACTCGCGCTGGCGATCCGATCGGCGAAGCAAATACGTTAAATAATTTAGGCGATGCTTACGCAGCGATCCATAATTTTAAGGAAACAATAGGCGCTTACGGTGCGGCGTTGAGTGTTGCAAAGTTAGCGCTCGATCGGCCCAATCAATTTCGGGCGATCGACGGTTTGGTGTCAACTTACTCTTCTGTAGGACAGTATACCCGTGCGATTGAA
>NZ_JACJUP010001025.1:0-2525 GCF_014748295.1 Planktothrix sp. FACHB-1355
AGTCAGACGATGGCTTTTGCACCATTGCTGTTAGCATTTTTCGCGATCGCGCTGCCTGTGTTGGTGTTGGATTACCGCTCGCGATTGGGATTGGATCGGGAAAAAATTAACAGAGAAAGATTAAAAGATTTAAGAACTTTTCCGATTAAAAATGGCAAAGTTTTAGTATTTTACTTTTTTGTAATTCTGGGCATAGGGCTGGCTATTTTTGCTTTTATGCCCAGAGTACCGGGTTATCAAATACGGACATTTCCAGTTAGTTCTCCGATTGAGTTTAAAGGTAATTTCGACGGGCGATCGATTCGCAATCCGGGTTATGCTAACAACAGTAATGGCCAGGACGATCGCGGCACAGGTAGGGGAAAGAATAAGGAAAAAGGAGCGGGAGAACTTGACGATACTTTTTATTACGGTTTTAACGATACGATTAACCAAAATTTGCGCGGTTTTCTGAAGCCAAAAGTGGTGATGCGCGTGCGATCGCAAGCGGAAGGATTTTGGCGAGTTTTGGCATTCGATCGCTACACGGGTCAAGGTTGGGAAATTTCTCGTAACAACCAAGCGATGATGCTGGAACGTCCCAGTTGGTCTTATAAATTCTATATACCGACGCCGGCAATGGCTAATCGCACGCAGGAAGTAATTCAAAGCTATACAATTGTCTCTGAATTGCCGAATCTAATTCCGGCGATGCCGTCTGCCAGAGAAGTTTACTTCCCGGCGGAAAAAATAGCAATAGATCCAGAGGGAACTATCCGAGGGCCGGCATTAGTTGAAGGTCTGACTTACACAGTTATTTCGGGAGTTCCTTATCGCGATCGCAATCTTTTAAATAAAGCTTCTACCAACTATCCCAAAAATATTCGCAAATATTACCTAGAAGTTCCGCCTGCTATTAAGGATAAGGTGCGGAAACTGACGGAGGAAATTTTAGCAAATCAACAACAGGTAGCTAAGAATAAGAAACCGATTACTACTGCTTACGAAAAAGCTCTCTACTTGGCTCAATACTTGAAGCAAAACCCTAATTACAAACTGGAAAAGCTGCCACCTTTTTTAAAGGAAAATGAAGATTTGGTAGAAGCTTTTCTGTTTGGGTATAAGAATAGTCCTGCGGGAGAGAAAATTAGGGGTGGGTATGCAGACCACTTCACTACTGTTTATACGATTATGCTGCGATCGATCGGGATTCCAGCTAGGGTGGTTGGTGGTTTTGCGCCTGGGGAATTTAACCCTTTTACGGGGTTATATGTTGTCAAAAATACCGATGCTTATTTGATGACAGAAGTATATTTCCCTAAATACGGTTGGTTTGCTTTCGATCCAATTCCCGGTCATCCGTTGATTCCGCCTTCGCTCGAAGAAAGCCAAACTTTTACGGCAATCGAGAAGTTTTGGAAGTGGGTAGCGGGGTGGTTACCTTCACCAGTAAATAATTTCCTGACTACAGTATTTGGGGGAATTATTGCAGGGATATTTGGTGCGATCGCATGGTTTTTTGCCCTCTTCACTCAAGGTTGGGTGGGTTTATTTACGGGATTGTTAATTGCAATTGTTCTGGGATTTTTGGGTTGGTTAGCTTGGAATGGTTGGCAATATTGGCGTTACCAAAAATGGTTGAAAAAGCTGCATCCGATGGAAAGTATCTATCAGCAAATGCTGCGATGGTTAGCGGAAAAAGGTTTGCAAAAACATCCAGCTTGGACGCCGTTTGAGTATGCAAGCGCGTCGCGCCAGCACTATGGAGACGAACGTGCGGAAGCTATAGAAGAAATTTCGCAAGCTTATGTTAGTTGGCGATATGGAGGTGAGTCTCCTAATTTGGGTTATTTGCGGCGGAAATTGGAAGTTTTGAGAAAGTCGGAGTTACGAAAGATGGGAAGGCAGAGATCTGTTTAGAATAAATTAGGTAAAAAATTTCCCCCCTAAAAAAGGGGGGTTTTTGTTATTGAACATAGTTTAAATTTAGTTAAGCCAAAATTGCTTCTATTCTCTTTTGCATTTGCAGCATTTCCTGACGTTTTTCGGCAATCAAAGCTTTTTCTGTTCCACGTTGCTCTACTGTTTCTTGGTGATTCTTCTCTTGCTGTTCCAGGAGATTTTCATAAAGGGAAATTGCTTGTTCAATAACTTTGGTTGTTGATTCTATTTTAGTTTCAAAAACTTCATTCACAATTTCATCAAACTTTTCAGATACTTTATCCATTGACTCATCAAATTTTTGGAAGCCCAATTCTAAAACTTTGGCTTTAATTTGATTTTTCAGCCCATCAAAATCTAACAGTCCTAATCCTAATGAACCTGCGATCGCAGCTGCTACACTTGCTACTATTACAGCAACCAAACCAAGTCCTGTAAAAGCTAATAATCCAGCAGCTAAAGCGCCGCCTACACCTAGTCCGCCCATCAAACCACCAGCGCCCATAAAGTCATCTGAGATACTATTAATGGACAGTTTTAGTCGATCGCTAAAATGGGTATTTACTTGGTGATCGATATTTCTAAACTCAGATTGTATTTCCTCT
>NZ_JACJUP010001026.1:0-2568 GCF_014748295.1 Planktothrix sp. FACHB-1355
TGGTTGTTGGGAAAAGGCAGATTGAGGGCGTCTGCCTCTACCCAGGTAACGGAGAGAGGCGGATAATAATTTTGGGTTCGCTCAGAAGCGATCGCCAGCTGCTGACAAGAAAAATCCACTCCGAACACTTTTCCAGCACTTCCCACCTGACGCGCCAGCATGAGAGCAATGTCGCCACTACCGCAGCATAAGTCCAGGCAGATATCTCCAGGACTCGGATCGCTCCACTTTACGGTCATTTGCTTCCAAATGCGATGCTGGGCGAGACTCAACCAATCGTTGAGCGAATCGTAAACCGGCGCAATGCGGTCAAATAGATTGCGAATTTCAGTACTGCGACTATTTAAGGTCATCCGATTTTAAATTTTAGATTTTAGATTTTAGATTTTAGATTTTAGATTGACCTATGCTGACATTTAGCTAAAATCGAGGATCTAAAATCTAAAATTGTTGGTTTCAAACAGCAGCGCGGGTACTTAAGAGGGCTAGCGCGATCTGTTGAGCTGATAGATGAATTAGTTTAATTTCATCTTCTCGCAGTTGCAACGGACGTTTCCATTGCAGAGACAAAACGGCTAGCACTTGCGATCGGTAAGTAATTGGGATAATTAAATGTGCCTGAACTCCGGATGCCGGGTAGTGTTCGACACCAGATAAGTTTGTATCGGCAGGCACATTCACCGATACCTGCATTTGCTTGCTGGCGATCGCTTCTTGGGCTAGAGGATCTTGGGCCAGCCAATTTGACACCGGGGCATCAGCACTGTAGATACCTTGGCCAGAATCTAAAGTATTGCCCTGCACCAATTGCAAAATACAGCCATCTGCCAGGAAATTTTCGCCAAAAGCCTCTGCAATTGGCTCCAGACAATCTTCTAGACTAGAAGCTGCTTGGGCGACATGAACAACTGTGGAAAGCAATGCTGTTTGTGCTTGGGCGCGACGCAATTCTTCCGTTCGTTGCTTGAGAAGTTCGTATGTCTCCGTCGCCCGTTGTACCACTCCTTTTAGTTCGATAGGGTCCCAGGGCTTGGTGATATACTTGTACACCTGTCCGGAATTAATTGCATCTACGAGATCTTCTATATCCGTAAATCCCGTCAATATAATTCGCACCGTGTCCGGAAATTGGGGCACGGTTTTGCTAAGGAATTCGGTTCCCTTCATCTCCGGCATTCGCTGATCGGAGATAATCACAGCTACTTCGCCCTCGACTGCTAGCACCTCCAAGGCATGAACACCACTTTCTGCCTTGAGGACGTTGAAATCTCGCCGGAAGGTGCGATAGAGCAGATCCAAGTTATCTGGCTCATCGTCAACTACCAGCATCTTGGGCTTTTTCCGTCGTTCTAAGCTCATAAGTTGACGCCGGATGCTCTCAAGCTCTGGAATGGCATTATCCATACTATCTGAATCAACTCCTTCCAGCCAATGGGGATTGGCAATGGCCCTGCCTGAATGTTAATTAAAACAGTTATCCTCATTTAGACAGCACGTAAATAAACTGGTGACTGGAAATTAACTCACTTGGGCGAGGTTTTAAACCCCAAAAGTTTTGCCTATAAGGATAGGGTTTGCAGGCCAAAGCAAATTGATCTCCCAATAGCGCTACATTTGAAAAAGATGGGTGCAACCCCAATCGATCGCTTCTGTTGAACCCAAAGCTGGAATTCTAACAAATATATCGTTTATTTTCTTCTTCTGCCATTATGACCGATCTAACACCAGATGCTCCCAACTCTCATCCGCAGCCAACCAACGCAACTGGCGAAGTTGAAGATTTACTGCGTAGCCTCCGGCGCAAAGAAGGCACCTGGGTTTTTTGGGGGCAAGCTTGCCAGACATTACAAAAGGCAGGCTACAATCCGCAGAAGATTTTTGAGGAGACTGGGTTTGAGCCGATCCAGCAGAATCAGGTTATCGTGGCGTCACAAGTTTACACGAGTATGGTGAATGCTGGTGTATCGGATGAGGTGCGATCGCACTTTCAACGTACCGGTAGCGATAGTTTATACGAATTTCGCATTCTCACCCAAACGGAACGCGCCGCCGCCGCTACTTTCGCCGTGGCACAAAAGCTTGACTCCCTAGCCGCGAAAGAATTAGCCAAAGCGATGAAAGAATTATCGCGGATGCGTACCTTGCCACCCGGTTTTACGGATAGTGCGGGCGACGCCCTCGCCTATCAGTATTGGAAATTTGCCCGCGAACAATCAGACTTGCAAGAGCGATCGCGCCTCATCGCTAACGGCTTAAAATATGCTACCAGCGACTCTGCTAGGCAACAAATCGAAAAGCTGCTGACCGATTTTAACGTTGTTCCTCGCCGTCCCGCTCCCCGCTTGCCGATCTATCGACTCGAAGCAGAGGAAGAATTGCCCCGCATCCTACCTGTAGTTGGCAAATTCCCCCTCTCCACTCAAGACTTAAAAGCTGTACCTTTGATTGAGGAAAGTGGGCCTTTCCGGGTTGTCAAGTTTTCCGGGTCGGGGGCATGGGTTCCCGTACCCGGTTGGCAAGTTATCCTAAATGCAGAAGATCCCGTAGCAATTTTGTGGGATAGCAATC
>NZ_JACJUP010001027.1:0-2568 GCF_014748295.1 Planktothrix sp. FACHB-1355
AGTCGCCGCCAGAAGCGATCGCTTCCTCGACGGCTACTTTAGCGCGATCGCGGTCTTCTGGATGCAGCAGCTCGCGCATCTGCGTCCACGTCATATATGGCCCGGGCGGAATCCCAAAAATTTCGGCGGCGCGATGTGAAAATGTTACTGTATCGGTCGCTGCGTCCCAACTCCAGTCTCCCATTCGGGCAGCTGTGAGCGCCAAACTCAGCCGTTCGGCAGTCTCTCGCAGCGCTTCCTCTGCTTGTTTGCGATCGGTAATGTCCAAGTATGCTCCAATCACTCCTCGCACTCCACCTTCCTCATCCCGTAGGGGTACGGCTTTGCCGTAGATGTATCGGACGACGCCATCTTCAAATACGAGTTCCGCATCTTCCTCTACTTCCTGTCCGGTGCTTCCCGCTTTCTGCATGGAGAGTTCCCCTGGCGGAATATCTCGACCTTTCCTTTGCAGTTTGAAGTTAAATGGATACACGCCATCGGCGGGAGTTGCGGTGGTAACTGAGTCCGGTTTTGCCCTCATCAATTCATATGCCGCGCAATTTGCCGTCATCTGGTGACAGTTGGGATCGTGGGCGATCCAAACTGCGGCGGGGACGATTTCCATAAAAGCTTGCAGTTCCCTCGCTTGCGCCCTTACCAGCGCCTCGCTTTCTCGCAAAGCTTTCTCTACTCGGATCTGTGCGGTGATATCGATCGACATTCCCGCGACTAAGTTACGTCCCTCGGCATCCTGGAAGGGGAATTTGAACGACATGACATTATACTCTTCATTATCTGCTGGAACAGTTTCCAGGATTTGAAGAGTGTGATTTGTTTGCAGAACGATCGCATCGTTATCTCGCAACTGTTGTGCAATTTCTGCGGTAAAGAAATCGAAATCGGTTTTTCCCACCCAATCAGCCAACGGTCGATTATGTTCCCGTTCTACCAGTGGGCTGACGTAGACGTAGCGTCCTGCTTCATCCTTGATGTATGCTTTGACTGGACTGTTGCTCATGAAGTTGGAAAATAGCTGTTGACTTTCCCGCAGCGCCGCTTCGGTACGCTTGCGCTCTGTCAAATCGAGGATAAAGGCAATGACATGATTGTGGGACTCATCTTCTAAAAGAACAGCTCCAACTAAAATGGGAACTCGACGACCGTCTTTGGTGATATATGCCTTCTCGTAGGGACTATGCGCTCCTGTGGTCATCAATTCGTCTAAGGCAAGTGCATCGAGATGACGCAACTCCGGCGGTGTCATTTCATCCCAACGCACTCGTCCTGCTAATAAATCTTCGCGGGTGTAGCCTACCATGTTGAGAAAGCAGTCATTCGCATCGGTAATGACACCGTGGGTATCTGCCGAAATAACTCCGATGATGTTGGATTCCACCAATCGCCGAAACTTTGCTTCGCTGATTTGAAGTCTTTGCAAACTGATTTTGGTGCTATGTTCGGCTGCACGCAATCCGCCACAAATAGCACTGATGAGAATCCCTTCGAGAACGAACAGCAGTGTCCGCCAGATGTCGGTCGCATCTAGCGATAGTTGACCGATCGGATCTAAAAAGAAGTAGTTGGCAAGCAGACCGGATAAGATGGTGGCGATCGCTCCTGCTTTTTTTCCTCCCAGCCAAGCACTGACGATCGCCGCCCCAAAGAACAGCAAAAAAGGGGTCTGGGTCATGTGCAACCACGGATCGAGCATGAGCATCAGCAATAAAGCGATCGCGACGCTCAATATCGCAACGGCATAAGGTAGCAGTCGGGTACGCATAACCTCAAACACGGTTGGGACTCCAAAGGGTTAGCTACGGTGCCGATCGAACAATTTATGCAGCCTACCCTAAAAGTAATTGTTTTCCTGTGGGGGTGAGCTTTCAGCTACCTGGGGTTTGAATTTTTCCAAGAATCTCATATCTTCGATCGCAACTTGAAAAGATTGTTTAGGTTAACTTTCCTGGTTTGCGATCGACATCTGCCGTAAGGTATAACCATTAAATTTGTTATTTCGCACACAATCTGTGCAAATTTATTATTATTCATCATAGCGATACAATTAACGATTACCCCGAAAATTCTGCTATCTGACGTACCATACAGGCTTAAAAATACCTCAAAATTAATAGGTGGCAACTTGTTTTATTATATTCCCTCCCTGTTTCTCATTACTGGTGAGAAATTTCTAGAAGTATGCACTAGCCAAAGGAAATTTTTGATGCAAAATCTAAAACAACGCAAGCCCGATATCGGTTATATTCCTACAGAAAGCGAGCAAGTTAACGCCGCACTCGCACTAGCTAAGATCGCATCTGACGATATTGTTTACGATCTCGGCTGTGGAGACGGAAGGGTAGTAATTGCAGCAGCTCGACAGTACGGTGCGAGAGGAGTCGGGATCGATATCGATGGGGAACGCATTCGGGAAGCACAGGAGAACAGCGAGAAAGCGGGGGTATGCGATCGCGTGCAGTTTCGCCAAGCAGATTTGTTTGAATGTGATTTCAGCGAAGCTACAGTTGTCTTCCTTTATCTGTTACCTCATCTCAATCTTAAACTCAGACCAAAATTATTTAACCAACT
>NZ_JACJUP010001028.1:0-2566 GCF_014748295.1 Planktothrix sp. FACHB-1355
AATCCTCTACCTGGATGCAGAGCGATTTGCCGATCCAAACTTGAGCGTTAGAGGTGGAATTCCGATCCTGTTTCCCATCTGCGGTAATTTACCCGACAATACTTACACCCATAAAGAGAAGCAATACACCCTCAAACAACACGGCTTTGCTCGCGACCTCCCCTGGGAAGTGGCCAATCAAGTCACGCAAGACCAAGTGAGCATTACCCTGGTTTTGGAAAGTGACGATGTAACTCGGAAAGTATACCCGTTTGACTTCAAACTCAGCTTTACTTACCAGATTAGGGGCAACACGCTGCAAATTCGCCAATGTTATACCAATTTATCTGACGAGCAGATGTCGTTTTCCACGGGTCTGCATCCTTATTTTTATACGTTTGACAAGACGCAGTTGCAGTTCAGGATTCCCGCCACCGAGTACCAAGATCAACGAAACAAGACAATCCATCCCTTTACGGGTAGCTTTGACTTCGACACCGATGAAATCGATGTGGCATTCCGGGATGTCAGAAGTCCATTCGCCAGCGTTACTGACACCAGTCGCAACCTCCGGCTATCCCTCAGTTACGATGAAGCCTATTCTACCCTGGTATTCTGGACTGTAAAAGGTAAAGATTACTACTGCCTGGAACCTTGGAGCGCCCCTCGTAACGCGCTCAATACTGGTGAAAATTTGATTCATGTAGAACCGGAAGCAACTTTTGAAACGCTTGTTAGTTTGACGGCAAGCTTTTTCTAAATATATTCTCGTTGGCCCCTCGGCCTGCTTCCCATTTCTTTTCGACAAACAGCTTGACTATTTCTTTTTGTTTGTGCTACATTAGTCAACGTTGTCAAAAAAAATAATTCGGGTCGCTAACTCAACGGTAGAGTACTCGGCTTTTAACCGATTAGTTCCGGGTTCGAATCCCGGGCGACCCATTTTTTTATATTAAACATTCTTATACAAAGTAGTCGCGAACTTTAATAACTCAATCTGTAGATATATGTTCCGAGAAGTTGTAAAGTATCTTAAGATTATTGTAATAATTCCGCTGGTCTGAAACTAACTAGCTGACGACTAACGTTTAGGAGGATGATTTATGGCGCTTGTACCTATGCGGCTGCTGTTGGATCACGCGGCTGAGAACGGATACGGTATTCCAGCTTACAACGTCAACAACATGGAGCAGATCCAAGCCATCATGCAGGCTGCTCAAGAGACGAATAGCCCCGTGATTTTGCAAGCTTCTCGCGGCGCTCGCAAATATGCTGGCGAAAACTTCCTGCGCCATCTGATTTTAGCGGCTGTGGAAACCTATCCCCACATCCCCATTGTCATGCACCAAGATCATGGCAACGAACCAGCCACCTGCTACTCTGCCATCAAGAACGGTTTCACCAGCGTGATGATGGACGGCTCCTTGGAAGCCGATGCGAAGACTCCAGCCAGCTACGAGTACAACGTCAGCGTTACCCGCGAAGTGGTGAAGGTTGCTCACGCGATCGGTGCTAGCGTAGAAGGCGAACTGGGTTGCTTGGGTTCTCTGGAAACCGGTATGGGTGAAGCGGAAGACGGTCACGGCTTTGAAGGAAAGCTGGATCACTCCCAACTGCTGACCGACCCCGACCAAGCAGTTGACTTCGTAGAACAAACTCAAGTTGATGCTCTGGCAGTAGCAATTGGCACCAGCCACGGCGCTTACAAGTTCACCCGCAAGCCAACTGGCGAAATCTTGGCTATCAGCCGCATCGAAGAAATTCACCGTCGTCTGCCTAACACCCACCTGGTAATGCACGGTTCCTCCTCCGTGCCAGAAGATTTGATCGCTCTGATCAACCAATACGGTGGTGCTATCCCCGAAACCTACGGTGTACCTCTGGAAGAAATCCAAAAAGGTATCAAGAGCGGTGTTCGCAAGGTAAATATTGATACCGACAACCGTTTGGCAATCACGGCAGCCGTGCGCGAAGCTTTGGCGAAAGATGCCAAGGAATTTGACCCCCGTCACTTCCTGAAGCCTTCGATTAAGTATATGCAGAAAGTTTGTGCTGAGCGTTACCAAGCTTTCGGTACTTCTGGCAATGCTACCAAGATCAAGCAAGTCTCTTTGGATGACTATGCTGCTAAATACGCTAAGGGCGAATTGAATGTTGTGACTAAGGCAGCTGTATCTGTCTAATTAAATTTGCCTCTGGTATAACTAGGGAGAGGGAAACAAATTAAGTTTTCCTCTCCTTTTTATTTTGGCTATCTCTTTATATGTCGCCACTAAGCCGATCGTACATTACGATTTTAGAAGATAACTTAGAACGAAAAGCGGAAATGAAGCGATATCTGGGCGAATTTTTTTCTACCCGGTCGGCGATATTTTTTGATAACGCCCCAGATGCGATCGCATGGCTGAAAGAGTGCTTGCAATTCTGCGCTTTGATTAGTTTAGATCGCGATTTGGGAAGCAGTTATTGGCGGGATGGAGAAATCTTCGATCCCGGAACTGGTAGAGATGTGGTCGATTATTTGGTAGCAGCGAAAGTTCAATGTCCGGTGATTATTCACTCTTCTAACTATGCTGAAGCTGGCGGA
>NZ_JACJUP010001029.1:0-2485 GCF_014748295.1 Planktothrix sp. FACHB-1355
CAAAGGTTTTCCGTAAAAATTCGGATGTAAATAATACCTATTTTGCTGCTACCATTTAGCTATAAAATTTACCACTTATAGGGTGAGGCGCTTTTAAAAATTGTGTGATAAGCTAGACGTTAAGTAATTTTTAGATCGTCAATATGAAAAACCCGCTTTCTATCAGAAAACGGGTTATAATACTACCGAATGTTAATTTATTCTCGCTCTCTTACCAGGGAAAAACTACTACATTATCTTCTCCAAGTTGCCGGTTCTCTGCGAACTACTCGACCATTTTGAGAAACTATTAGCTCATTCCGAGTAAGGGTATAACGAGTATTTCTATTAACAGCTACAAATCGGTCTCTAGTGTAGCTTTGCAACGGCAGAGAAATACTACCTGTAGTTCCATTTTTGGCAACGCCGACGTAAGTATTTGGTAGGTCGCCTCCACAAATATATACCAGAAAGTTTCTGGTTTCCGCAGCGACGAACAAACTACCACCGCTGTTTTGCGGACAAACTGCCGCTTGCGCTATTTCGATGCTCTGAGAGTTCGATAAACTTGTGGGTGCTTGTATGTTATCTTTGGAACCATTAAAGCTAACAGCTTCTGCCAACGGTGCTAAGCATAAAGACGCACCGATCGCGATCGCAAACAACTGCAATGCTTGTGGATAAAGCTGTTGAGAATTTCTGACTTTCACGGGTTAATTTACTCCAAGATAGTATATGTCTAGCAATGGCTGTCCTGAGTTGATTTCACCTATCTAAGCTAGCTTGATGTTGTATCTACTTACAGATCAACACATCCTTTATTCCTGTAGTTCACCCATTGAAGGTATTTTGCCAAAAAGCCTGTTGTCTGTGGCTTTTCCATCCAAGCAAAGAAGAGGAGGTCATCAGGCATAGAGCGAAGGATACCTCATCCGCTCTTATTACCCCTCTTCTGCCATTATCGCGCAAAAATGCCGTATTAGCTAAAATAAGCTAGTTGCCGCAGCTAAATGCTTTTGCAGCGTTGCCTGGGGAAGTGGCCCTTGCAAGTGAGTCCAAGGCAATACTTTCTCAATTGACCAGTTAGCGCCGACGTAGTAATCCATATCCGGTTGCTTTCCTTTCAGTTCTTTAAACGCACGTCGATAACTACCCAGAGAATCGCCATAGTGCCGCGTTAATTCTAACAAATGAGATAAGCGGCGATCGCCCCTCGATAGCAACGCCTGAATCAGCGAATCCTTATAACTTTCCGGTCGAAACTCTATCCCTTGCGGTTTCAGTTGTTTCTCCAAAAATTTTAACCGCTTTTCTGCTTCCGGATTTACCCCAAACCACTGAAACGGCGTATGCGCTTTCGGCACAAACGTACTGCATCCCAGCGTCAAACGCAAACCGGGGGTAGCTTTTTTGATTTCCCGCATCATCGTCACAGTTGCATCTAAATCAGCAGGTTCTTCACCCGGAATACCCACCATTCCGTAAAGTTTGATTCCCTTCAATCCACCAGTTTTGGCATTCACCGCCGCTTGGATAATCTCATCATTGTGCAACTTTTTGTTGATGATTTGCCGCAATCTTTCCGAACCGCTTTCTACAGCAATTGTAATCGAACGAGTATCGCGTTTTGCCAAAGTTTCTGCTAACTTTTGAGTTACGGTATTTGTCCGCACGGAAGCGATACTGAGACGAACGCGATCGAACTTGGATTGACTGAGGTAATCCAACAAATTTTCAAATTCTGGATGTTGCGTTACAGACGCACCCAGCAATCCCAATCTATCCGTTACTGCCAAACCGCGATCGATCGCCGGAATCAGCGAATCTGACAAACTTGCCGTCCGAAAAGGCAATGTTAGATAACTTGCCAAACAGAAGCGACACATTTCCGGACAACTGCGTACTACCTCCACCATGTAGATATTTTCCCAAGCAGCTTTCTCCGTAACTACAGTTGAAGCAGACAAAGTATTGCTGCGGTAAGTCTGTTTTTCTACAGTCTTCGGAATTTCTGTATCTATTGGTTGAATAGATGCGATCGCACCAGTAGCATCCTCATAACTCACTGCGTATAAACTGGGAACATAGATACCGGGAACTTGTGCCAACCGTCGCAGTTGAGTTTGCCGATCTGCATTGCGAACTTCTTTGTATGCTTCAATAAAATTGCCCAGCAAAATTTCCCCATCGCCCAACAAAATAATATCGAAAAATTCCGCAAATGGTTCTGGGTTGGCAGTCAGCACCGGGCCGCCACCAAATATTAACGGATCTTCGTTGCCGCGCACAAGCGATCGCAGCGGAATTTCTAGCAATTCCAACAAACTCAGGATATTTACATAATCCAATTCCCAAGATAGAGAAAAACCCACTAACTCAGCATTTCTGGGCAACCGTTCGCGAGTATCCGTAAATAGGCGACTTACCTCAACATCCGAACGCATTGCCAAAGTTGCCCAGATAATTTGATACCCCAGACTGGCGATCCCAACACTGTACTCATTAG
>NZ_JACJUP010000103.1:0-10291 GCF_014748295.1 Planktothrix sp. FACHB-1355
CAATAATGACTATATCGTAATCGGCTGCCATATTTTCATATCCTCTTAAATGCGGTCTCCATCTTTATTTCTTTGGCAGAACTCACCCCGATTGCGGCTGACTGATGCCATGTAGTAATTTGGCTTATTATAGTATCGCCTATAAATATAGTGCCGCCAACATCTTGTGCCCAGGTGGGTGCTTCCCCCAAAATGAAATAACTTGCGTGACAAAGCGTAGTATATGGCCATTAGGATCGCCAAACTATGCGATTGTCACCTATTCTTTTTGCTAGAAGACGATGGGCTGAGGAACTGTAAGATTGGGATCGGCCTTTGACTAACTGACTTATTCAATTCCAAAATTCGATGAAAATGTCAATCTAGAGTTTTGTAGAAATTATCGAAGTTAAGACGTTAAGCTACAATTAGCCATCGCTTTTATATTTTGAAATAATTAAATCACAGGGGAGCGGTTATGAGGATAATTGTACTAAAGTCGAGAGATAAACAATCAATTTATGACGCGGATGTTGCGAAGTGATTCCAGAATTCGCTCGTGCGGTCAATCTACTATCAGAGAACCTGACAAGTATTAGCCAACCAGAATTCACAGGCTCTCAACCTCAGTGATTTGCCGTTCTTTTTTTTAGCTCGTCTTGACTCAGCATTTTAGATGACTTGTGGAAATGACACAGATTTAGCACAATTGCTGATATACAGAAAAGATCCGATGGCGATCGTTCTCGATAAGCTTATGAAATCAAAACTCTTGGCTAGTGCAACACTGCTGACAACCTTTAGTTTGGCAAATCCTGCCGAAGCTGCCAATCCCGACCATATCAGACAGCTGCTCTCCACAAAGCAATGTCCCAGGTGCGATCTTAGCAATGCGGGATTGGTGATGGCTAATTTGGCTAACGCCAATCTCAGCGGTGCTGATTTGACTCGCGCTAATCTCAGTCGCGCCAACCTGATCGGTGCAGATCTCAGCAATGCCAATCTTACGGGTGTGAGTCTGTTCGGTGCCAATCTCAGCGGTGCCAATCTCAGCGGTGCCAATCTGAATGCTGCGGATATGAGAGATACTTTTCTCGCTCAGGCTAATTTGGTTGGTGCTAGTTTAACTAATGCTAACTTTTTGGGTGCGATCGGATTGCCAAGTTACACCGGTACAGCTGAGGACTTCTATCGATGGGCAATGGCAGAAGCGGAGAGAGACAATTATGCTAGAGCGATGGAACTGTTCAACCAGGCGCTGAATATTAAACCCGACTATGCAGAAGTTTACATGGGGCGCGGTATGGTTCGCTTCCAACAAGGGGACAAGACGGGAGCGATGACAGATACTCAGCGAGCGGCACAACTTTATACGGCGCAAGGAAATCAGCAGGGATATCAATTAGCTCAAGATGTTATTAAAGGAATTGAAACAGCTAATAAACCCAGGCGTTCTGGCGGCGGCTCGAATTTTCTTAATTTCTTAAGCGGTATTGCCAGTTTGGGGCTGCAATTGTTTTTCTAATGCCTGGAGCGTCGCATAGCTGAAATTATACTGTATCAGGCTGTAAGGCTGCATTTACCGCATCCGTACAGCCAATTTTATGGCATTACTATTCTGATTTTTTGTTTGTTCAATAGACATTTCCAAAAATTCTTGTGGGGTAGGCATCCTGCCTGCCGAGAGAGATTGTTCTAGCTAGCTGAAACTGACTGGTTAGTTCAGGGAAATTAGAAGTAGCCGTGACTTAAATCACTTGACACTAGGATAATTGTCACCTTTTTTGAAAGATACCCATCACCAGACACCTTATAAAAAGGATCGATATTAATAGTATCGGTGTTTCTGCGGTGATGCCATCTGTCAATGGGAGAGTTGAGTATGTTGGAAAAACTAATACTAGCGGCTGCAATCACGTTCTCTGTAAACTTTTTCTTGGGTGTTACTTCGCAAAATCAGAACGATTCCAGCCTGTACTTAGGTAAAAACGTAACCGAAACCGTAAGTCTACTGAATCAGCAATAGGGGTAGGAATCGCAGCGAAACCTCATCCCTATAAGGGTTTACATTTGTTTGCTTTAGGTAAAACTTTAAATAAAATGTATTCTAAATTACCGTAGGAGCGAGGGCTCTCCAAATCGCTTCACCTGGATAAAAGTAGCTCTATCTAAAGTGCCAGCAAAAGATTTTCACAATGTCACCTCCAACACGATCGGCTAAGAGCAGACCCGGCTATAATAAACAGCAATGCAGATACAAGGTGCGGTAAGGTAAAGGAAAAAATGACCGATTTGGGCTAAAGTACCGAATAAAGGCCGGAAAAGTACGGTAAATTTTTAGCTCGAAGCCAGTCATACTTCTGGAACATCCTTAACTGGCCTGGATCTGGTCTTCTCGATCGATGGACGATTTTTTATGACCATTTACGTTGGCAACCTGTCCTATAAAGCCACTTCCGAAGATATTAAACAATTATTTACAGAGTATGGTTCTGTCAAACGAGTAGTCTTACCAGTAGACCGGGAGACAGGCAAAGCGCGAGGTTTTGCCTTCGTGGAAATGGTCAGCGAAGCTGAAGAAGATGCAGCTATCTCGGATTTAAACTCTTCTGAATGGATGGGGCGTCAGCTGCGGGTAAACAAGGCAAGACCCCAGGAAGACAGGCGTAGCGATCGCAGCAGTTATTAGAACAGGTTGGATGCCTCTAGTGTTAACTAGGGGTTAAGATTAATCAAACCTACACAGATCCTCAGCCTTGTGAGGGTAACTTTGTCTTGACACTGCTTTGAATTTGTGATATCTTAACTAAGCTTACCTAAAAAACAAGGCTAAGCGGCAACCCTAATCATACCTAAAGATAGTAGCGCCTCAATATATTGCAGAAGTGCTACTGTTTTTTTCCGCAATGAGGTCAAAATGGCGAAACGCCGCAATCTAAAGAAAGAAAAAGCACTGCGTAACCAAGCATACGCACGAAAGTATCGCAAACGGAAAAATACGACTAACTTTTCTTCTTCTAGAAAACGCAACCAGTCTGTTTCCGCAGAGGGTGACGACGAAGAGGAGTAGGCTTAGCCTCACTTCGCTTCGCTTTTGCAGCGTAAAATTTGCCCAATCTCTGGGGCTAGGGTGTTTCTTCAAAGTGTAGAGCATCTTTTGGCGCAGAGCTTGGGCTTTTTGGTAATTTTTGCAAATTTCGATAAAATTTCCTCATAAAGAGTCGGTAGGTAGGAAAAGTTCTCCTTTGGGCGGATGACCTAAAGTTTGCACAACAAAGCGATAATGCTCCGCATCGCTATCGCGAACGCATCAAGCGCAACAATAGCGATCGTAATTGCTCCCATCATTTTTTCTCCCAAGGAGCGCAATTAGTAGCAACTATATTCGATCGAGTCCTAACGAATTCGCAGTAACGCAATCTCCAAGAGTCGTACTGAGCTTGACTAATTCTGAGAAAATTATCAGCGCGTCGGTTCAGGGGGCGACAAGCGCCCCCAAACAATTACAGGTAAAGGTTTTGGGAACTAGATCCCTGTGGAAACAACCTCTTTTTATTGAGAACAGACTCTCTAGAGTTTTCAAATTAATTAGTAAAGTTCACCAAAGGAGTAACAGATGTTAGACGATTTTCTGTTGGAGAAGGCTAAAAATATATACAAGGAAATAGAAAAAGATCGAATCAAATTGACAAGTCGATGGCAGTATGAAAAATGCCAAGCTATGCTTACCAACGTAATTACTGCGTTGCAATTAAAACAGCCTTGGGCACACTTTCTGTCGGAGTTGCCTTACATTGAAGAAGTGTTTACTGGATGGGATTTAAGAGGCGCTTCTCTTGCTGGCATCAACTTAGCAGGCGCGGATTTCAAAGAAGTGGATTTGTATTTTACCGATTTGAGAGGTGCTAATTTGGAATTATGTGATTTTCGAGGAGCATACCTCTCCCATGCTAATTTATCAGACACTATCTTAGCGGGAGCAAATTTTGAAGGTTGTGATATGATGAGAGTCACTTTCAAAAGAGCTAATCTTTCTAATGCCCAACTCATGCGGGCTTTTTTAGCTAATAGTAACTTAGTAGAAGCTAATTTTTCAGGAGCAGATTTAACATCTGCCACATTGCTGGGAGCTAAACTTGAGGGCACGATTTTTGAAGGAGCGATTTTAGAGAATGTTAGATGGGGTGAATTTGCTAAAGACGATCCAGAATGGGATAAAGACGATCCAAAAATTGACTATTGGGCTTAAAAAAGCATCACTTTCGTAGTCCGCATCCCAATTAGCGTTAATTGGCAGGACGAGTTTTATATCGCACTCAAATGTGACATAATTAACTCAATTTGTGGTGTTAGATTAATTAGGCTCATTCACGAGCGATAAAATTAATCATAATCGCCAAAATTATGCACATCGACGCACCCTACAGACTCAAAATTAATAACTAGGAACTTGCGTTAAGTAAGCATTTTGCAAAATCAATCCGAAAGATAATTACCCTTTTTCTGAATAACAAATATAAAATAGGTTAAGCGCGTGTTCGCCGCCCTAAAATCTACCTCAATCAAAGCTACTTATGAACGATATAGCCCCCATTATAAGTCAGAGAGTAGGAGAAATTTGTTTCCAAGTCGATGATGTAAAACCATGTCAAGACTTGGTTGCAGAAAAAAGTGCTTTGTTACAGTTTGAAAAGTGCTATGGAAGTCCGGTACTTGCATTCAGTCACCACCCGGAGTTCCCACTTGTCGAAGATAGCAGCGACAATGCTTTGGTAAGCGCTGTTCACATAGCGTTCAGTCAACATCGACCCTTGTTGCTTACTCCCGATACGATTTGGATGACGATCGCACAAGGTTTTGCACATCATATCAATAATAACGCGGAAGCGCTTCGCTCTCGTTTTGTACGCCATCAGGGGAAAATTGTACTTAAATCGGAAACAGACGAACTGACACAACCTCACCACTGGGAAAAAGTTATAGAACAATGGGTTAGGGGTATTCGCGCAGAGGTAGGTGCAGATTTGTGCGACTTGATGGAATGCAATTTCAGCACCACTACGCCAAGAATACGCACTGCAAGTCATATGGTGATGATGGATGCTTTCCAGCAGTATTTCGATTACTTGCGTATGTGCATTTGCGGTATTCCTTTCGTGACTTTGCAAGGTACAGTGGATGATTGGCGCAGCATTCAGCATCGTGTCGAGAAGATAGCTGAATACGAACTTGAATGGTGGACACAAAGGTTGTTGCCAATTTGTCGAGGATTTGTAGAAACGGCTGAAGGCAAACCTTCGTTAAGTTTTTGGCGTGAGATTTACAAACCTGAGTCAGTTTACGGGGAAGAAGTAATTACAGGATGGTTAGCCGATCTTTTCCCATATCTTAAAGATTACGCAAATGATTTTAAAATTAGAAATCCAATTCTAGATGTAGCTCGCACAGATATAACTGTTTCCGATGGTATTTCTCCTCAATATATCCCTATTGGTTTGTCCTGCGCTCCATTTAAATTGAAGACAGCGTTAGGTGAGAAATCGCTAGAATTAGTAGGTGGATTTATTGGTATTAAACAAGATCCAGACGACGGCACTCTTCAACCGGAAATAGGTTGGGCAGTTCGCGAGATAATTTTGCTAAGTTGTTAGATTTGTTAGAGCAGGAACACGAAACAGAACCACCTTTGGATCGATCGAGCAATAATCGTGTTCGTATTCCGGAGATGCCAGGAGAACTTATACAACTGTTAGAACGATTTAATGAAGCGACTTTATTTGCCAATACGGAACACAGTTGGCGGGTGCGATCGATACAAGATTACTTATTATACATCATGTACCGCCCGTACAAATATGCGACAGCTTTTATCGACCTCAATGACGGTCGTTGCATTGCTTATGCTGATGTAAGTCGCTCAACGGGAAACTGGGAAGATGGAACTTACAAAGATTATAGCGAATGGTGGATAATTGTAGGAGAACTTATGCCTTTCATGGATTCAACTTTCAAAAAAGAGTACAAGCTGTTGAAGCCCGAAAGTGCTGCGGTTATTGCGAAAGGAATTCCCCAACTATTTGAGCGAATAATTGAAGCAGAGGGACGCTACTATTTCGATGCGCCTGACTTTATTCCCGATGATTCATTCGATGAGGATAATTAAGTAGGCGGACAGAATGAATCGTAGGGTGGGCACTGCCCACCAAAATGGCTAAACCCACCCCTACACCAGATGTATTTTATCGAGTCGAAAACCCTATAAAATTTATTCCCTGTTGATGCGAATCAACTCCGTCAAAATGCTATCCAAGCTGCCGTTAACTTGAATTCGATCGATCTTTTCAGCAATTCTTTCTAGCACTTCCAACTCCTTCAGACGCAAAGCAACAGGATTATCTTCCATCACTTTAGCGGTATTCAACATACTGCGAGTGGCAGCAGTTTCTTCACGGCGGCGCACTACGTTAGCTTGTGCGGCTTTTTCTGCCTCTACAACCTTGCTCAAAATAGTCTTAATCTCACCAGGGAGAATAATATCTTTTACGCCAACGGAGTCAAATTCAATTCCATACTCTGCGGTTTTCTGACGAATGTATTCAGCAACGCTTCTATCGATCGCGCCTTTATCTTCCAATAAAGCATCTAGAGTTCGTTCGCCGACTGCCGCCCGTAAAGCAAATTGTAATTCTTTGTATAAGAAAGCAGCTACATCTGACAAGCTATTTTTGGCTTTCAATGGGTCTACTATGCGGAAACCAGCAGTTAAATTCAAGCGTAGAGGTACTTTATCTTTAGAGAGGATATCTTGACCGGATACTTCCATAGTTTGCAAGCGGAGGTCAATTGCTTCCGTTTGCCAAGAGCGTCCAAATATCCACCAAGCGTGTATTCCAGGTTGGAGTAGTGTTTGAAATTCTTGATTGATGTAAAGTAATCCAATATGCTGTGCTGGAACTTCCCGAATGTGCAAAAAATTGCGGACTATCTCTGGCGCATTCAAGACTAATTCTGTCACTAAATTAGCTGGCAATTTAGCATCATTGCTGATGTCAATTACTTCTACTTCCACACCTTGCCAAAATAATTTGCGGCTAGACGGCGGTAGGATGGAGATAACTTTACCTCGATCGCGTACAATGGCGACTTGCTGATTCTGCAATTGAACTATCTCGCAGTAAGCCGCCACAAACTCAGGATGTCGATCGATCAGCACATCCTCGGAGGGAAAGCCGGGATTGGGTACAATACGGCTGAGATTCCGGACTGTAACATCTCGATCGACAGCCCAAAAAGCGTACTCGCCCGGTGAGAGCGATCGCACAAAGTTATTCTGCACGTAAAGCAAACCAATTTCAGATTCTGAAATTTGGAATTTCTTGATTCCATACAAGGTACTTCCACGTATTTGCTGTACGAAATCGGCAGGTAATTCCAAGCTTTCATTCAAATCAAAAATATGAGATTTTACGTCAATAAAACCGCGCCAAAAAGCTCGCAATTGATTTGGTAAAACACTCACCCAATTTTGTCCCACTCGCACTAAAGCAGTTTGATTGAATGCAGTCCTTACTACTAAAAGATATTGCTGTAATTCGGAACTATTATTTCGCAGCAATAATTCCAAGTTGTCAATCTTTGCTTCTGGTTGGTTGAGATCGTAAGTTTTTACTTGCCAGTGCTGACCGAAATATGTGTAAGTACCGGGCTGCAAGATTTTCTTAAAATCACTGCGGTGATATAAGATGCCAATTTCGTTAGGTTTGATGTAAAAGGTTTTCCACATAGAAAATTGCAGAGATAATTTAGGAATTCGCAGTTGAAATAACATACTCGTGACTACATTTATAACTTGGGTTTCTGGTTTTGCGCTGCTGAAATTATGGTTTGCTCGATTCGCTTCGACCTTGTTTCGGGACGTTTAGCACTTGCAATCCAAAAAAGGATATTCTTTTTGGACGATCTGCTTAATGCTTCAAAATATTGATTGGCAGTTTCGTTTGTTGCTAATGCTTGCTGTAAGTCATCTGGGATAATTAATGCTTCGATCGCATCCAAAGTATTCCACGAACTGTCTTGTTTTGCGGCTACAATTTTTGACAAGCCAGCCTCAGTCATCAAACCTCGATCGATCAGTTCTTCGACATACTGCTTATTTAATTTTGACCACACACTTTTCGGTTGGCGAGGAGTAAATATTTGCATATAACGTTCTGCGTCTAAAGCTTTAACTTTACTATCAATCCAACCAAAGCATAAAGCTTCTTTAACTGCTTCTGTATATTTAATGCTTGGCTGACCGCTTTTTACTTTGTAATAAATTAGCCATACACCAATAGAGGTGCGATGGTTTTTTTCTAACCAATCCCGCCATTCTTTGCCATTTGTGGCATAAAATGTTTCTAGTTGGTTATCAAATTTTTGCATAGTGGGAACGTTATTAGGCAAAGTTTGCTTTTTAGGTATGTTGTTGCACTTTGGCGCTGAAGCGCAACAACATACCTCTAGTTGAGTTTTTGAACGATTTGCATAATACATATACTACACTATATTTTTAAACTCTGCAAGTGTAGGTGTTGGCAGTTCAGTTGCGGGCAAATTGTGTCTCGAAAACTGGATTAAGATTGCTGCTACTTTCGTCTAAACTTCCCAAGGGAAATTCAGACAAATATCGCAACGCTCAAATACGCCGTTCGCTTTACTATCTCCAGAAAACTGGAGCGGTAAAACGAAGGGACATACTCAAGTTAGGGAGAAAACAATTGCACTGGCTCCTTTACAGTTACTAGCGATCGTCACGAGTAGCGATCGATAATACGCACCTACATCGCAGAGTTCCTAATAGAGTTGAGAAAGCTACTTTAAAAGAGTAGTGTCTTTTGACCCGGACAGGGTTGGTGGGGCAGAAAGTGGATTTGAACCACTGACCTTTGGGGACAAGCCCAACGAGCTACCAGACTGCTCTATTCCGCGAATTTGTCTTTTGACCCGGACAGGGTTGGTTGAAAGTACAGGAATCGAACCTGCGACAAATTGGTTATGAGCCAATCGCTCTACCAGTGAGCTAACTTCCAGGGCGTTTGATGTAGGACTCGAACCTACGACCTACCGATGCGATCGGATGCTCTCCCACTGAGCTAATCAAACTGTCGAGTAGTGACGCATTAATGTGCGATATACGCTCAATTCAGAGGTTGGCGCACCAGTTGGGTATACAGAACCCAAACCACAGCCAGTTAATGTATTACTAACTCGCTACTTAATGTAGCACAAAAAATGTCAGGTGGTAGGGATTTACTAAATAATATTATTTTTAAACTCTGCAAATGCGGGTGTTTACAGTTCAGTTGCGGGCAAATTGCATCTCATCTCACTGGATTAAGATTGCTGGGATTTTTACTTAGATTACCCAAAGGCAATCTAGAAAAAGATAACAGCGCTCAAATATGTCGTTCGGTTTGTCAGTTCCAGAAAAATGGATGTGTCAAACGAAGGAACATACTCAAGTTAGAGAGAAAACAATTGCACTGGCTTCTTTGCTGTGACTACCGATATCGCGGACGATAAACGATAGCATCACACCAACACCGCAGAGTTTGCCAAACGAAAACAGATTTTCTCTGTCGTAGTTTTTACTGAATTTGTAGCTACCAAGTTTGTAACTACGAATGTGCCTTGTCCCTAACAAGGTGCCCTTATTCAGGGCGAAAGAGTTTTTGCTGAAAGTACAGGGGTAAACCCGTTATCGATCGGCGATCCACCGATCGCTCTAACAAGAGAGTTAACTTTCAACTGGTAGTAATATATTGGTCGGCGGTATACGCTCGATTCAACGATCGGCGTACCAGTTGGGCATACAGAACCCAGACTATTGCATTGGACAATGTATTCCTACCTTTGCACTCATTATAACTCAAGTAGAGCGAAATTGTACAAATATGGCCTTACTTATATTTTTCTCTGATGCGTTTCACCTGTTCTTTAAACTCTGCACCGAGTTCGGGATTGACCATTGCGACGAAGTTAGCAAATCCTTGAATTGAGGCAATTAAATCTGAAGAATTACCCCAGCGTTTGCCTTCTAATCCGTCTTTTTCGATCTGATACAAAGTTGCCCGAAAGCGTTTGAGAGTTTTCTTATCAACGTTGGGTTTATCGTTAACTATAACTCCAGTTACATCTTGCTGTCGGGAATTGCGAAGGATTCTGGTTTTTTCTTCATTAATTACAAAACCTTCGTGTTCGACTATTGATTCGGTGCGTCTCAGTACGTTACAAATATGACGGCGGTTATCGCCAGAAGCAGAAAAGGTGA
>NZ_JACJUP010001030.1:0-2520 GCF_014748295.1 Planktothrix sp. FACHB-1355
GCCACAATTTGGAAGGGCATTAAAAAAGGAACAAGCAGTAATGGCGGAAACAACAAAAATTAGGAAGCCTGAAGATGCGATCGCGCACCTTCCCCACTTCGACGCTCTATTGCCATTACTGCGCCGATTAGATCGACATCTAGGACGAGCGATCGCTGCTATTGAAGTCGATCGCCATCCAAATGCTCCCATTCATCTCTATCGCGAATTGCAAGCTAACCTACAACAAATAGAAAAGTTGTCAGTGACGCAGCCTAGTTCCAACGGTTTTAAAGGGGAAGCCGAAAATTTAGATAAATCTTTACCCGACTTTGTACCGCCAGATTCGCACCTAGCACAGCTTCAGCAAACGTTTAAATTATCCACATTTGACCTCGATGCGATCGCGATCGTTCTCGCTCCAGAACTCGATCGCCGCTACGAACGCCTCTACGCCTACGTACAAGACGAAGAGCGTTATTTGCAACCTACTGTCGATCTCGTCCTCAAAATCCTTTGTCCGACAGCAACCGACAAACTCAGCCAACGCGATCGCTTTTCTCCAGACGCTCCCCTCATCCGCCATAAACTACTGTACCTTGTTGGCAACTCTAACCAAGCCAAACCGAGTCTACTAGCGCATAATATCTTACTCGACGAACAAGTTGTCCGCTTCCTACTCAACGAAAAAGGACTCGATTCTCGGTTAACACCTTTTTGCCAATTAATTCAGCCTGCTGTTGACTGGAACGATTTACGCTTGAAGGAATCCGTCAAACACGGTTTAAAAGCGATCGCTCAGGCGGGAAGGGGAAAAGGGGAAAAAGGGAAAAAGGGTGTGGAAGGAAATTTGGGATCGCAGCAAAACCCTGTTGCTCTTGAGGAATGCCCTTCGGATGGAGAAATAGGGGAGAGGAAAAACGGGACAATGGACAAATCCCCTCTTCCCCCGGAGCGCAGCGACTTGCGACTGTATTTCCAAGGAAGCGATCGCGCTCTTGCTCGCCACACCGCTGAAGCTATAGCCGCTGAACTTCAAATCCCCTTATTGACAGCCGATTTCGCCCGAATCATAGCTGCAAAAGTAGATTTCGAGCCTACTTTAAAGCTAATCCTCCGTCAAGCTTGGTTTGAAAATACCCTGCTTTATCTTGAGGGGGTAGAGATATTGCAAGAGGAAGAACACGCTATCTTATATCAAGATTTGCTCAATGCAATTGCTCAAACCAAGGGAATAACCATCCTAGCAGGCAAGCAACCTTGGAAGCCCGGAATAGAAGGTGTCTTGGGAATTTTGACGATACCTTTTACCGTTCCTGACTTTACCCAGCGTCGCCTAGAATGGCAAGAGCGTTTGGAGGAAGCCGGAATTTCTATTTCGCCAACCGACTTGGATGCTTTAAGCGATCGTTTCCGCCTTACTCCAGAGCAAATTGCCAACGCCGTTGTCACCGCTAGCAATACCATTCGCTGGAAAGCTGCGGCTGGAGAAACCGAGATTTCCTATAGCTCAATTGTATTTTCTGCTACCCGCGCTCAAGGCGGTCACGATCTAGCTGCACTTGCACGCAAAGTCGAACCTAAATATCGCTGGGATGATATTGTTCTACCACCCGATGCCCAAACCCAGCTTAGGGAAATTTGCAATCAAGCTAAACATCGACATCTGGTGTATGAAGAATGGGGGTTCGATCGGAAGTTATCTCTCGGTAAAGGGCAGAATGTTCTATTTTCTGGCTTACCGGGGACGGGAAAGACGATGGCGGCGGAAGTGATGGCAAGTGAATTACAGCTAGACCTTTATAAAATTGATTTATCCCAAATTGTCAGTAAATATATTGGCGATACAGAAAAAAATCTCAATCGCATCTTTAACGCCGCAGCTACTTCCAACGCTATTCTTTTATTTGACGAAGCAGATTCTCTATTTGGCAAGCGCACAGAAGTAAAAGAATCGCGCGATCGCTATGCCAATATTGAAGTTGGTTATCTATTGCAGAAAATGGAAGAATATGAAGGAATTGCCATTTTAACAACCAATGTTCGTAGCAATATAGATGATGCGTTCGTGCGACGACTGCGTTTTATAGTTGAGTTTCCCCTTCCTACCGAAAAGCAACGCCGCCAAATCTGGGAGAAAATTTGGCCTGACACCACACCTCGCAGTCCTCACATAGACCTAGATTTTTTAGCACGTAAGTTTGAAATTGGTGGTGCTAGCATCCGCAATGTTGCTTTAGCCGCCGCATTTCTAGCTGCTGATGAGGGTATACCCGTTCACATGAGTCATCTGATTCGTGCGATCCGCCGGGAGTATCAGAAGATGGGCAAGATATTGATGGAAGAAGAATTACAGCACACAGGGAATTGACATACTCCCGCCGTCAAGCTTCGCTGTGACGGGGGATTCTCCCAGAATCGCTTCTTGGGATTAGTAGCAAGGGTGAGACGACTTACCCCTCTTCTGTCACTCTCCGGGAGGCCGATCCCTAGAAGCCTTATGAGGCAATAGATACAAGCTATCGTTTTAGAAAAAAAAGG
>NZ_JACJUP010001031.1:0-2554 GCF_014748295.1 Planktothrix sp. FACHB-1355
GGGTAATTCAGGAATTACCCCAAAAACCATAGCACTTCAAATTACCAGAAAAGCCTAAGCCCTGTTTAAAACTTTTCGGAAATTGCCTTGACAACTATACATAAGACGTATAAATTACAAGAAGTTGTTTAATTTATCTTCTCTCTTTAGATAGAGATAGAAATGGGCGGTCGTTAAAAGTTTGGTTAAAATCTAAACAGGTTTCTTGCCGCCTCGCTTGCTAAGCTCCCCATTTCTGCCCAATTGAATTGGTGAAAAATCGTAATTTTCGCTGATTTGTGTAAGCAGGTATATCGATCGAAGTTGCGATTCGAGATGCCCGATCGCTACCCTATGGAAAAGCCAAGTTACGCTTCCGGCAAGGGTTCCCCGGCATCCCGTCTGCCAGTAATACTGGGTATCGAATCTACAAAAAAACAAGAAAGAAGTATCAAAAATATGAAAATTCTGTTACTAAGTGTCCACCCACCGCACGGAGGCGGGTCAGCTCACTCCAGTCAGGAACTTGCCTGCGGATTACGCAACATCGGGCATGAAGTTTTGCAGATCGCCCCCTACAAAGTGCCAAATAATTTGGCGCAATATCCTGGATTAATCTGGATTCAGGCTGACTTTCCTAACGACTTGAGTATTACGAGTCAAGCATTATCAGATATCGATCGCGAAGTTCAAATAGCCTATCAAATTCATGGCCCTTTCGATTTTGTCATTCTCGGTCGCGAATCGTTTTTGTGGCATCTTCCCGCTATCCGTCGCGTTCATCACGACAAACCTGTCATATTGATTTGTCGGGGAGCTTATATCAACCGCCTCGCTTCTAGCGATCCCATCGATCCTCAACTCAGACGGCAACTGCTCAACCTTTACCAAGGCTGCGATAAAATTGTTTGTATAGCTCGCCATCTTGCCGAATCGATCGAACGTGTAGTTGGTGTCACCAATACCGTTTTCTTGCCCAACCCAATTAATCTTCCTCCCTTCAATCCCAGCACCAATCTTCCTCCTTTTCACCCCACTTCCAACTATCAGCAAATTGCAAAAGAACCGATTCGTTTGCTGATGGCGGCTCAACTCAAAGCCAGGAAAAGGCCGTTGGATGCAGTGGAAATTGTGCGAAATCTCTCACTTGCCGGAGTCAATGTCCATCTTACGGTGTGCGGAGATGGCCCCGATCGTGCGGAGATGTTGCATCGCATCAAAAGTTACGGTTTAGAAGAACGAATTGTGCTAAAAGGTAGCGTATCTCGGCAACAGGTACTCGATTGTATGAATAATGCAGAAACCGTTCTGCTTTGCTCCGATAATGAGGGACGACCTCGCGTCCTGCAAGAAGCGATCGCCGCAGGCAAAGGTATAGTAGCCTACGATAACCCAGGTTCGCGAGAGGTAGTCAATGAATGGTTAGAGAGTTGGCCTTTGGGTCGTCTTGTTCCTATTGGAGATATTTTTGCGGCTGGGGAGGCAATTTTAGATTTAGCCCGCTATTTTCGTTCCCAGCCAGAACCGTTACCTCCGCCACAATTGCCCAATCCAATTGAGGTACTTTACGACTACGAATCTATGCTTAAAAACCTGAAATTACCAGCACTAGAAGCTGTATTTTGATAAGCAGTTAGCAGATAGCTAACTGCTTATCACTAACTGGTTTCAAGCTTGCTTTTAAGTCTTCTGGAGGTTTAACTTCTCCGGTACAGGATTGGTGTGGGCTGCCTTACCATTTTTGCCGGTATGCCCATTGCCATTACGCGGCTGAATTACACCATAACCGCCGTGATTGCGTTCGTAAATCACGTTAATTTCGCCGGTTTCCGCATTGCGGAACATATAAAAATCGTGATCCACTAGCTGTAACTGTTCTAAGGCTTCTTCAATAGTCATGGGCGGCATGGCAAAATATTTGGTACGCACGACTTCAGTGGGAAGTTCCACAGTGCGATCGCCGATCAAATCCACTGCCACTGGCGCTTGTTCTACTACCTCGCTAGTTTTGCGCTGGGCTTGAGTCTTCTTATCTAGCCGTTTTTCTTTGTACTTACGCAGTTTGCGGGCTATTTTATCAGCAACTAAGTCTATACTGGCATATAAACTTTCACTTCCTTCTTCTGCACGAATCACCGCACCATTTGCATAGATAGTCACTTCAGCAGTCTGCTTAGAATTTACCCTGGGATTGCGAGCTACTGATAGATGCACATCAATCTCATTGGTTACATTTAGAAAGTGACTTGCTGCTTTTTCAATTTTTTGGTGTACGTACTCACGAATTGCATCGGTGATTTCAATATTTTTGCCATGAATCACAAGCTTCATATTCAATTCTCCCGCTGAATACTCTATCTACTAGCAGGCATATTTTTAGCCTGCGTCTACCTTTGGTCTGAAAGGAAAGCTAAGCCGACATCGCTGCTTTCCAGGAACGTAATTTATGTGTCTGGGGGTGTTGCAACGCCGAGATATTGCATATTTTATCATATCGTAAGGATGCCGAAACTTTTCGGAGTTTATCTCTTGTCAAACTGCTTGCATAATGCAAAATGGCCCCACTTTATCGCAC
>NZ_JACJUP010001032.1:0-2528 GCF_014748295.1 Planktothrix sp. FACHB-1355
CATAAAAATAAAAACCTATTTTTATAGGCTAAAAAAATAATTTTATAGCTGTGTTGACCAAAGAATACCTACCGTACTCTGCCAATTTTCTTGGGGAGATATGCGGACAATCCGATGACCCGATCTTTCAATTAACTCTTGTAGCTCTTGAATGGTTTGTTTATCAAATAAATGATACTCCATACAAAAGTTTTGAGTGCGTTTGAGTAGTTCGGTATTCTGGAATATTGACCACTCCGACCCCTCACAATCCATCTTCAACAAATCGATTTTACGCCCTGACGCCACCTCAGAGGCACTTATACAATTGACAGGTAAGTTACCTTCTGCACCGATCTGCCCATTTGTAGAATCAGATTTCGTATCCAGCATGACGACTCCTGTGCGATCGGTAACCGCATAAGGAAATACTTTGATATTAGTCATCTTTGCATTTTGCTCAAGCCAACTTAATGCCATTGGATTTGGTTCGTAGGCATATATATCAGCATCGGGAAACAGTAAGCTGCAAAGCTTGCTAAACATCCCTACATTCGCACCAATATCTACAATTACTGATGGATTTAAGTCTTTTGACCATTTGAAAATATCATAGCAATCCTGAACAATTACCTCTCCGTAACAAGTTGCCGACCCCAAATCGTTACCAGCAAATACCTGACAAGTTTTGCCGTTCGCTGCAATCCAATAAGGCGGACGAGCCATCGCCATTCTATAGTAGTTAAAATTGGAGCGCAACAGGAGATTTTTAAAGTAGTTTATCTTTTTTACAGTCTTCATTGTTACTCCTTTTACGTGGTTACTAGAATTTACAGCTTCCCAACTTTACCTTTAATTTTTCTGCCAGCGCTTTTTTACTTTGGCTATAATTTTAGGTAACTTCCACAATAAATCTTGATTGAAATTCGAGTAGCGTAGCGATGCAAAACTATATCTGACAGCAAGTGCTGGATTAGGTTTAAAGAACAGGTTGAAACAAAGACTAGCATAAAGCTGGCTTTCAATGACATTGATGTTGTCTTGTCGCTTCACAGTCGTTTCATCAGCATAGTGTTTAATTAATGCACCGAGAACGCAACGACTGCGAAAGCCGTGGTAGTAGAGGTAAGCTCCAAACTCTAAGTAGCTAGATCCAAAGGGAAACCACTCCACCATTCTATGTCCTCGGTCAAAAACTTCCCTGGGATAAATTGTAGCGCCATCAGCGATCGCCCAATTATCATCAACATCTGTCACTTCACCAGCTACTCCAGATGGGTATAATTGGCTTGCTGTTGGAGAAATCCCACAATACTCCCCATTGATAAAACCTATCTCTCCACTTGTCCAGATAGATTTGGGATCGGAGCGAACAGCTACCATACACTGCTCCATATGTCCATCTGGCAATACGTGATCGTCATCCATCGTGCGAATATGCGTACCCTGACAAGCTAAAGCAGTATAATTTCGATTCGCATAAAGACCGTGACGAGGCCCAATAATATAGCGGCAGTTCCAATACTTTGCCACTGCTTCTGTTTTGGGTGCCAATTCAGGATCGGAATCATCGGAAACTACTACTTCAAAAGGTTGAATGTTTTGCGATCGCAAACTTTTTAAACAACGATCCAAACTCTCCGGTCTGTTTCGAGTTACTAAGGCTATACTTAAGTTGATTTCAGGCGATTTATGCACCATAAAATTATCAGATTAGTTCATCTCTGCCTTCTTTAACTTTTTTTATAAAAAAAAGCTTCTAGCGTATCTCCCATATTTAAGTTTTTTACTCCCCATTTCATCATTCTTTTTACTCCGTAAAATTTATCTTTTTTAGTAGCATGATGTATGGGACAGCAAAATTTAGATATTTCCAATTCATGCTTAGCGAGTAACTCAATTAAAGTCTTTTCTGTAAAATGCCAAAAATGTTCTTGAGGATACCATCCTGCCCAATTGGCAGACCTGACAAAAACAGAGTTGTATCGCGGTACTGTTACATAAAATATACCATTTGGCTTAAGGACTCTCGAAATTTCATCTAATGTTTCTTGCAAATTGGGGATATGCTCAAGTACGTGATGAGCTTGTATTATATCAAAGTAGTTAGATGGAAAGTTGCACTCGTCCAGAAGCATATCTCTGATATCTCTACCTAAGCTCCTGCCATAAGCTGCGGCTTTACTTAATAGTTCTATTCCAATAGATTCTTTGACTCCAAGCTGTGCAGCCATTTCCACTAGCTTACCGGTGTAACAGCCTATTTCTAGTATCTTTGTAGAGTCGTTTAAATACGGCTTTAATTGGTTAATTCTATAGGCACTCTCTTCCAGATAATTGATATAGTCGTCTTCATGTATTTTTACTTCGCTATCTTTATCAACTTCTACAGGCGCTGGGTTTGTCATAACCAATCCACATGACAAGCATTTGAGTGCTTGAAATGTCACGATTTTTCCATTGACAGGAAAATAAGAATAATTACCTTCAATAACTATATCAAATTTTTCCGATCCGCAAATACATATAGAATTGCTCATTGTAGACTT
>NZ_JACJUP010001033.1:0-2545 GCF_014748295.1 Planktothrix sp. FACHB-1355
TCGCATACAATGACCGCAACAGAGCGGCTTGATGGTTTAAAACTAATTAAATTTTAATAATTTTTGTATTCACAAACACAGTAGACCGAATTATTGCCATTATATTTTGGGCTATTTTTAACAGTATAAAATCTGTGTGAGAGAACAAACCATGAGTCAAGACCTATTTGAATTACCCGGCCCAGAAGGAAATACCATAGTCGGCAACCTGGCCGAGTTGGGTCAAGATCCGTTGGGTTTTTTGACGAAATGTACCCGCGAATATGGCGATATTGTACCCCTGCGCTTGGGCTTAACACCAGCGTGTCTGTTGACTCAGCCTGAATATATCGAACAAGTTCTCAAAGAGAGAATCTTATTCATAAAATCTAAAGGCATAAGGGCGCTGCGAAGCTTTATAGGCGAAGGACTTCTCAGCAGTGAAGGAGACTGGTGGCAGCATCAGCGACGCCTGATTCAACCAGTATTTTCCCATAAGCGCATTGCAGGTTACGGTCAGATTATGGTTGCTTATGCCGAAAGGGCGATCGATACTTGGCAAGATGGCGAAACTCGCGATATTCACGATGAAATGATGCAGCTAACATTAAATATTGTGATGAAGTGCCTGTTTAACCAGGATATTACGGAGGGAGAAGCTAAAAATGTAGCTTATGCGATCGATGTGGCAATGCACTGGTTTGAAAATAAGCGCAAGCAAGGTTTTTTTATTTGGGAATGGTTTCCCAGACCGGAAAATATCCGCTACAAAAATGCCATCCAGCAAATGGATAAAAGCATTTATCACCTGATTGAGGAACGGCGTACTAGCGGTGAAGATACCGGAGATCTGCTGTCAATGTTGATGCAGGTAAAAGATGAAGAAGATGGCAGCCAAATGACAGATAAGCAATTGCGAGATGAAACGATCACCCTGATGTTAGCAGGTCACGAAACTACGGCGAATACTCTGTCGTGGACGTGGATGCTTTTATCTCAACATCCGGAAGTGCGTAGCAAATTGCAAGCGGAGTTAAAAGAGGTACTTGACTCCCGTTCTGCTACTGTTGCGGATCTGCCGAAATTGCGCTACACCGAGATGATTATTAAGGAAGCAATGCGACTTTATCCACCCGTACCGATAATGACTCGCGAAGCAACTCAGGATTGCGAAATAGGCGGATATGAAGTGCCTGCTGGATGTCAAGTGATGATGAGTCAGTGGGTGATGCACCGCAATCCTCGCTATTTTGAAGATCCAGAAGTATTTCAGCCGGAACGCTGGGCTAACGATTTAGAAAAGCAACTTCCCAGGGGGGTTTATTTTCCGTTCGGTGATGGCCCACGTACTTGTATCGGTAAAGGATTTGCGATGATGGAAGCGGTTTTGTTGTTGGCGACAATTGCCCAAAAGTTTGAAGTTAATGTCGTGCAAGATTATGCGATCGTACCTCAACCTTCGATTACTCTGCGACCGGAATACGGGATTAAAGTAACGCTGAAGAAAAGTTAGCAGGTAGGGTGGGCAATGCCCACCCTACGAAAGTGATATGTGAGGAGTTATTATGACTGATGCAGCTGCTAAAAAAACACCGCAAAAACCCCCAGACGATCGCATACCTTTAAAAACTTGGATTGGACTTTTCGGGACAATCTTGGGCGCATTTATGGCGGTGTTGGATATCCAAATCACCAACGCCTCCTTGCAACAAATTCAGGCAGCATTGGGTGCAACTTTAGAAGAAGGTTCTTGGATTGCTACCGCTTATCTCGTCGCGGAAATTGTGGTAATTCCGCTAACAGGCTGGCTATCGCGAGTATTTTCCCTGCGCTGGTATTTGTTAGTCAATGCCGGCTTATTTACTTTCTTTTCTATATGCTGCGCTTGGGCGTGGGATTTGAATTCTATGATTGTGTTTCGCGCCTTGCAGGGGTTGACGGGTGGCGTTTTAATTCCGATGTCGTTTACTTATATTCTCACAAATCTACCGCCTGCAAAACAAACGATCGGTTTAGCGATGTTTGCGATTACAGCAACTTTTGCACCCTCAATTGGCCCCACTTTGGGAGGATGGCTGACGGAAAATTACAGTTGGCAATACGTTTTTTACTTAAATTTGTTTCCCGGTTTGCTGTTGCTGGCTGCGGTTTGGTATGCTGTGGAACCTCAACCGATACAACTGCATCTGCTTAAAGATGGAGATTGGGGCGGAATTATTGCGATGGCGATCGGCTTGGGTTCGCTGCAAGTTGTTTTGGAAGAAGGTAGTCGTAAAGATTGGTTTTCTAGCGATTTGATTGTGCGTTTAACTGTAATAGCCGTTATTTTTCTAGCTATATTTTTCTGGATTGAATTTACCAGGAGAAAACCTTTTATCAATTTACGTTTGCTAGGACGGCGCAATTTTGGTTTAGCCAGTATTGTCAACGTATCGCTTGGGGTAGGTTTGTACGGTTCCATCTATATTTTACCTTTGTACTTAGCCCAAATTCAAAGATACAATGCGATGCAAATTGGTGAAGTAATTATGTGGGGTGGAATGCCGCAATTATTCATAGTGCCATT
>NZ_JACJUP010001034.1:0-2475 GCF_014748295.1 Planktothrix sp. FACHB-1355
GCTCGAATCAAAAGTGTTAAATATGGACAATTTATCAGCTTGGGAAAACTTTCTTTGGCGGCTAGTGCAATTATATCCAGAAGTAAACGTTTCAACAGTTGCTAATAAAGATGGCAGAATAAGAGCGGGAGATCGTCTAGAGGATGGTACTGTGCTGATGCCCGTATTAGACGATTTTACTGACTATAGTCTCCAGATTTACAATACCAACGAAAAAGGCGAGCGTACCACAGTCGCAAAAGTCATACCTAACGATATTTCTGGGCCAGAAAGACGATATTGGTACACACGTCAAGTGTGGTACAGAGATGCAATTAAAGCAGATAAAGCAACTTGGGGCTCAATTACTGTCTCATTGGTGGAACCGAGTTTGCTAATTACTGCCCTCGAAACTATACACGATCGATTGGGAAATACGCAAGGAATCATGCTCACTTCCTTGCGCTTGAATAGTACAGGTAAATTTTTAAGAAGCCTAAAGATTGGTAAAACCGGACAAGCTTTTATTATGGACGATCTAGGAAGATTAGTAGCAACTTCTACTGATGAAATTCCATTTCGGATCGACGAAAATGGTAAAAAGCAAATGTTCAAAGCTACAGATAGTAGCGAGCGAGTCACCAAAGCCACATCTGCATATTTAGCAAGCCATCCGGAAATCTTCAACAATTTTCAAAGTTCCGAGCCGATCGATTTTAAAATAGACGGCCAACCGCAATTTTTAAGGCTCTTACCGTTCCGGGACGAGAAAGGGCTCAATTGGCTAGTGGCAGTTGTAATTCCAGAATCAGACTTTATGGAACAAATTAATGCCAATAACCGCAATACCATTCTCCTATGTATTGCTGCTTTAGTTATAGCGATCGTTTTCGGCATTTTTACCTCTCGTTGGATCAGCCAACCTATTCTCAAATTGAGTCAAGCAGCACAAGCTATTGCGGAGGGAAACCTCCATCAAAATGTGGAGGTAAAAGGGCTAAAAGAAGTTAGTGTTTTGGAAATATCGTTTAACAGTATGGCCGAGCAGTTACTGGACTCATTTGCCAGTTTAGAAGCGAAAAACGAAGCCCTGCGAATTGCCGAAGAAAATTATCGCAGTATCTTTGAAAATGCCTTAGAGGGAATTTTTCAGGCTACCAAAGAGGGCAGTTACATGAGCATAAATCCCGCAATGGCACGCATTTACGGTTACGATTCGTCCGCCGAGATGTTGGCGGCAGTCACCGATATTAGCGCTCAACTTTATGTTGATAGCAGCAGCCTAGATGAGTTCTACCGTCAGATGGAAGAAAAAGGTAATGTGCAAAAATTTGAGTATAGAGCTTATCGCAAAGATGGCAAAATTATTTGGGTGCAGGAAGATGCTAGGGCTGTACGCGATACTAACGGAAATGTACTGTACTATGAAGGTCTAATCCAAGACATTACAGAACGCAAGCGCCGAGAAGAAGAACTCAAGCGCCAGTTGCAAGAACTTCGCATTGAAATCGACCAACAAAAGCGTCAACAGGAAGTTGCGGCGATTACCCAAAGCGATTACTTCCAAGAAATACAGGCAGAAGCGAGCGACATTGAGTTAGATGAATTTTGGAATTAGTCAGCGGGTAACCACTCTCCCGATCGGACGTCGGTACCCTCACCGACGCCCACAGCCAATTTTATCTGACAATAGCCTTGAGGATTTGCCCATACAGATGGCCCAAGGCAAAAGAGGGGAAAGTGACCTGCTTTGAGCAGCCAACTTACCGGAAAAATGGCAGTATAGTTTGGGTGGAAGAAAATGCCGCGCCGTTTGCGATCGCAGTGGCAACGTACTTTATAATGAAGTTTTTATCTGGGGGATTGCAAAACACCAGCAGCACAAAGAAGACTTCCAGAGCAGATTGCACGAGTTTAGGATTAAGATCGATCGGAAACTCATCCATACGCATTGGTTTGGCATTATCCGCAAAACGTTCTGATTAGCTAACAAAAATTTGTCAAAAAATATTACAAAAATTCGAGTTTTAACTTGCTCGTTTGTCAGAAACTGAAGTGAGAGGTAAAAAAAGAAATGTTAAAAATTAAGCAATTTAGCATCAAATCAAAACTAATGGTCATGCTGCTGACAGCCAGCTTGGGATCGATCGCAATAGTTAACTACCTGGCTTGGAACAAAGCTAAAGAAACCCTCCAGGAAACTATTTTCACCCATCTCACCAGCGTGCGTGCCACCAAACGGGAGCATATTGAAAATTATTTTAAAAACATCCAGAATCACCTAGAGACGCTTTGCGAAGACCGAATGGTTGTCGCGGCGATGGTAGAGTTCAACAAAGGTTTCAAAAAACTCAACGACGAGTATGTAGAAAGAAATTTAAATGCAGAGATAGAAAGATATTATCAAACCGAGTTTTTTCCTAGACTTTCCAAAACCATTGAAGGGGTGCCTAATTATGAAACCTACGCTCCCACAAGCCAAGCGGCTCAATATCT
>NZ_JACJUP010001035.1:0-2496 GCF_014748295.1 Planktothrix sp. FACHB-1355
GCGGAACTGAAGGCGCAGTTGCAATTCGACCCCGATCCGATTTCCCGAATTTACGCTGCTGAAGCTTTGGCGAAAAAGGGAGGATTGGAAGCAGTAAAAGCGCTATCACTCGCACTTGAAAAAGATAGTTGTTGGGGTGTGCGGGCAGAAGTTACCAAACAATTAGCTGAAGTTAAACTCGACCAAGCAGGCGAAGCTTTAGTAAAAGGTTTGCAGGATGAAAATCCTTTGGTGCGCCGCGCTGTGGTGGAAGCTTTGGCTAAAATCAAAACGCCAGAAAGCTACGATGCTGTGAAGAATTTGGTAGAAAAAGGCGACGCCAGTTATTATGTAGAATCGACATCTGCCCGCACAATTGCGGGAATGGTAGCTTCACCAATTCTAAAAGATAAAGAAGATGAAGTTGTCGGTTTGCTTAGCAATATCCTGCGGCAAAAAGCTGGCTGGAACGAGGTGGTGCGTATTGGTGCGATCGCAGGTTTGAGCCAGTTAAAAACATCACCAGTAGCACTGGATTTGATTTTGGAATACACTCGCCCCGGTATCCCGCAAGCTTTGCGCTTGGCAGCAATTCGCGCTTTGGGAGCGATTTCTACGGGTCAAACGCCAAACAACGTGGATTGGATTCTGGAACAATTACAAGAGTTATCCAGAGAAACGTTCTTCTTAACTCAAGTAGCAGTTGTTACAGCGCTCGGACAAATGGAGACAGCCAAAGCTATCCCCATTTTAAATTCTTTAGTTGATGGTACACCCGATGGGCGCGTGCGTCGCATTGCGGAAGAAGCGGTACAAAAAGTGCAGCAAAGTGCGGGGACCGATCGATCGGTCAAACAACTGCGAGAAGAACTCGATCAGTTGAAAAAAACAAATCAGGAACTGATGAGTCGTTTGGAGAATTTGGAGGCTAGATCGAAATCTAGTTAGTTATTAGGTTACTAAATGTAAGGTGCGTTACGCTGACGCTAACGCACCCTACTGTAGAACCAAAAATTTGCAAGATTATCTGCGTTCATCTGCGTTCATCCTTCTTCATCTGCGGTTAAATTTTAACTAATGGTTTCCAGAGATAACCCTCATGTACTACCGATGCTATCGGCTACGATTTGAAATGTTTTTTACCGCAGATGGAAGCAGATTAACGCAGATTAACGCAGATGTAGACTGTGGCTGAGTATGTTAAGTATTGATCGATCGACCAACGTTGGGCGCTAAAACTGTTAAACCACCGGGGATACACTCAACTTCAATGGGAGTCGTGCCGATAATTTCCCCATCTACTACTACTTTTTGGGGGGGATTTGTGGTGATTTTGATTTGCTTGGCGCGACTGTGAATCACATTCTGATGTTCGAGATCGGTTTTGACGATCGCTCCTCCCAACATTCTTAACATAGTTGTGACTGCCTGCGCTCTGTTTTCCGCTGTAGCAATAGTTACATCCAACAATCCATCATCAAAAATCACTTCTCCCGCTCCCTGCGCTAACACGGAGGTAGGGGGTGCAGCATTGGCTACTGTAATCGCAGCGGCTTGAAACTGATAAACATTCCCTTCTGCCTCAATTTCCGTATCGAACAAATTCGATTCTTCCAGCAGTTGCCACCCCGCCATTAAGTATGCCATCGGGCCCCATTGCGCTTTCAGTTCCCGGCTGGCTCTTTCTACGGTTTCCGCTTCGTATCCCACACCGGCTAACAAGATCATCGGGTAGCCATTGCAACGCGCAACATCTACATTGCGGGTTTGTCCGGCCAAAATTAATTGACAGGCATTTCTAATCGGCATTAACCGAGGAATTCCCAAGGCAACTGCAAAGGCATTGGCTGTTCCTCTGGGAATGATACCGAGAGGAATATTGGTGTCAATTAATGCTCCCGCTACTGCTGAGACCGTGCCATCGCCTCCAGAAGCGATGACGATATCGGCTCCTTGGGCCAGAGCCTGTTGTACTAATTCCTCCGGTTCGATCTCTGGTGTGGTTTGGTGAACTTCCAAGTGCAGGTAAGGTTCTAGCAGTTTCCGAATTAAAGACAAATCTTGCTCTGGATTGCCGCGACCGGAAACCGGATTGAAAATCAGATGAGCGACGAGTGTCTTTGCCAACCGGGTGGCGATCGCTTCTGCGGTGGCGATATTAGTTGCCAGAATTACGTTGTGGACGTTGCATATCCGGATCAGCGTTTCAACATCTGGTTGGTAAAATCGCGTCTCCTGCGGATCGCTCAGACAAATTACGCCAACGACGTTACCCGCCGCCACTTCCGCTGCAATCTGAGCTACTCCACCCATAGGCCCGGATAGCATCCGTTCGATCGGCAAGCCAGTTGCTGCTTGGATGCGCTCTCCTGTGTTTGCGGTCGCAATCAGCTTGTAACGCTTGAGCAGGGGTGAATAAGTCAGTGCGAAGTTGACAATATCGTTCTTCTTGGCATCGTGGGCAATCAAGGCAATTGTTGCAGGCATATTTGTTTAACTTAGCTTAACAATCGCGAG
>NZ_JACJUP010001036.1:0-2540 GCF_014748295.1 Planktothrix sp. FACHB-1355
TTGCAATGAGCAAGTCATTATCTCGGAACCTAAGCGGGTTGTTTACAAGAAACCCCAAAGTTTTTATATTCCTAGCTCCGTTCAAATCAGCATCAATTTGTAACTGGCAATTTAGGTTTATGCAGCTAAAATTCTTACCCTTATAGGTATGTAGTTGCGCTAAGCGCGAAGACAGCGCAACTACATAGGTAAATGTGAATTAAAAATAAATTTTAAATTGGCAATCTAAAATTTGATATTCCCTGCTTATTTTGGGTTTTTGATGTAAAATTTGTCTATTTTAGAGATGTGTAATATAGCAACCGCCAGGACAGTTATGGCATCTTAAAAGACCATAACAAATTGAAAGCAAGCATTTCCATAAGTGACTTTTGACTTTTGCTATAAGTGGGTTAAGGCACGGTTCGTTAATTAGGGCTTGAAAAAGTCGATCGTCGCGACCGTGCCTAACTCAACCTACGCTTTAATAACCATCTCAATTTTCCGTATCGTCACCAAAACGAATAATGTCATCTTCGCCAAGATATTCTCCGTTTTGCACTTCAATCATTACTAGCGGAATCACGCCTGGATTTTCAACTCGGTGAGGCATGGACATAGGAACGTAAGTAGATTCTTTTTGTTTGAGTAGAGTTTCTTTACCATCGCAGATAACTTTAGCCGTACCGGAGACGACAACCCAATGTTCGCTGCGGTGATAGTGCATTTGGGTACTGATGTGATGACCGGGTTTGACCTCGATGCGATTAATTCTGTAACGTTCCGCTTCTTCTAAAATTGTCACCGTTCCCCAAGGTCGTATGCGAGTTTTAGCAGGTTCGGAATTCAAGGTCGCAGTCATAGTTTGTTCGTCATTTTGATTTTCTGGCATAGCAGTCTCCTGAAATTTACTTGTATCTTGTTTTAAGGGAAATAATTATTAAGTTCAAGACAAAGGTGAGCAGATTGGCGACAATAACAGGGAGATCGTTTTTGGCAATTCCATAGACTAACCACAGAAACACACCCAAACTGAAAGTAATCAGCATTCCAAACGAAAAGTCTTTCGCTGATTTGGATTTCCAAGTTTTAATTACTTGAGGCAAAAAGGCGATCGTCGTTAACGTTCCCGCTAATAAGCCCAAAACAGTTAGCAAATCCATAATTTTTTATCGCTCAACCATTAAAGCTGCACCAAGCTTTAACTCAGCACTAAAGCGGTTGGTGACACACTGCTTCGACATTATAGCCATCTGGGTCGAGGACAAAAGCCGCATAATAATTAGCGTGGTATTGCGGTCGCAATCCCGGTTTGCCGTTGTCAGTTGCGCCAGCCGCCATAGCCGCTGTATAAAAAGCATCCACCGCATCTCGCGTAGTAGCCTGGAAAGCAATGTGAAAGCCGACTGAAGGTGTAATGGCTGCCATCACATCGTGTTTGCGACCTATCCAGAAGCTCGGTTCGATATCAGAATCCAAGCCATAACCCGCTGCTTGAATACCGTCAAATTCAATATCCATGCAACGCTTAAAACCGAGTTCTGAGAGAACGTTATCGTAAAACGTCAGACTTTGCCCAAAATCTGAGACGCCGATCGAAATATGGTCAATCATGGTAATGTTTGCTTTGCGTAAAAATTTGCCGGAATTTCCTCAATTGTTGTATGGTATGGCGAGCAATGCCAACAGTAATTTCCGTAGAAAGCTATGCTTGGGTTACTTAATCAACGCTTACCCAGGCTGGCATTTTGGACATTAGCTTGAGAGTTTACCTTATACCAATGTCTAAATTTTTACCGGGAGTCTACCACACCCTATTCACTGCTGCAACGATCGCTGCACTGTGGATGGGCGCAACTAAAAACAGTAGCGCTGACAATTCCGTCTTTAGCGTATCGCAAGGCAGTAATGGCTCGACACCAGATTCTCTAGTTAGCCGACGTGCGATAAGTGTCATCGGTCAGGGTCTGGTGACCGCACCAGCAGACACGGCTCGCCTGGAATTTCGCTTCGCCAATCGCGCACCTGTTGAGCCACCACCAGCAACAAGCTTGACACCGGCACAAGAAGCTCCTTCTTTACCTGGAGAGGAACCCCTCAAGCCTGTAGTTGATGCCCTAGTTGGTATGAAAGTACCACAGGATAACATCACAATTGAAACCAGCTCCCTAGAAAATCCCAAGCTGCTGGTTAAAATCGACAAGCCAACTCGCGAACGGGTGCAAGAAGTTGTGAAAGTGGCAAGTTCTGCGCTCAAAGGCAGCGATGCTCTGTTTATTCAAGGTATCGGTGCGGAATATGCGGTAAATGACTGTCAGCCACTGGAACGCACCGCTCGCCGTATCGCACTCAAGGATGCACAGAGTCAGGTGAGTAGTATTGCTTTAGAAATGGGTGTGCAAGTTGGAGAACTTCTGTTAGTGACAGTTTATCCGATCGTCAGTCCTGCATCTGTTTCCGCTTGCGGTTCCAAGGTTGCCGTTCCCACTTCCCCTTTTGCTGGATTCAGCGACAGTACACCCCCTTATAATCCCTCCGCTCCAACTGAGGTGCAAGTGAGG
>NZ_JACJUP010001037.1:0-2535 GCF_014748295.1 Planktothrix sp. FACHB-1355
AACCTGGGGGTTTTGGCGAAGCTTTGGGTAACGATGTTACTAGGCTCCAAAGCATTGTACCCACAGTGAGGAAGTTATTGGATGCTTTTCGCGATCGCCATCTTCCCATTATCCACACGATCGAATGTCACAAACCGGATCTTTCCGACTGTCCTCCCGCCAAGCTTAACCGAGGCAAAGGCAAATTGAAAATCGGCGATGTAGGCCCTTTGGGACGTATTTTAGTGTTAGGAGAACCCGGTAATGCCATTATTTCCGAACTTTCACCTTTACCTGGTGAAACGGTAATTACCAAACCGGGTAAGGGCGCTTTTTATCATACCGATTTAGAATATTTATTGCGCGATAAAGGCATCACTCATCTGCTATTTGCTGGAGTGACAACGGAAGTTTGCGTGCAGACAACCATGCGCGAAGCTAACGACCGAGGATTTGAGTCTTTGCTAATAGAAGATGCGACCGAAAGTTATTTTCCCGAATTCAAACAAGCTACAATTGAAATGATTCGCGCTCAAGGCGGTATTGTGGGCTGGACGACAACTGCTGAAAATGTTTTGCAAGGGTTGGGAAAGATTGGTTAACTGGAATATACATCTATACACAAATTATGGAAAGTACCTGTACACTTCTTTTCTGTGCAGGACTCTCACAAAAATGACCGTACCCTCATTTACTGCGATACCGATTCTATATTCTCCTACTCTAATGCGATAATAGTCACCGTCCGCTTTGACTTTTTTAATATTGCTCAGATTGCCCAGATTTTCGGCGCTCTCGACTTCTTCAATTACCGCCTTAATCCTTTGCAGTAATGCTTCATTCCGCAGATTACCCAAATCTTTCTCAAAGCTTTTTCTGAACTCTACGTTCATCCTTTACCTTCCAAAAGCTTGAAAATAGCATCTCGGCTGACTGGCTCGGTATTTTCACCTTCTCTAATAGCCTTTTCTAAGGCTATGTCTTCTACGATTTCTGCCAATAAATCAGAGAAGACCTCTTTTTGCTCAGAAAGTACCTCAACCAGCGCTGTTTTCAGCAGCTCTTTTAGTTTGCTTTCCTCTATGGTAATTTCAGCCATATATTCTCCTACTGAGGTGTTTAACTCATATTAGCAGAAAATTGCTTAATAGGTATTGCGATCGTCCAGATCTACATATTTATATTCGGTATTGCTGAAAGACATCCTTCTGACTTCGCTAGTTATATCTGAAATTATCTTATCGCGTACTTTAGATATGTGGCGATCGCACTCTTTTTGCCTTACTTTCCAGATGCGATCGCCATCAAATCGATATTAAGCAGCGCCAGCAGCTTGCTTTTCTTTAGTTTTATCTTTCATATCCCGTCTTCCCCAAGGTTTGATAATCGAAATAGCAATAATCGCTAACAGGCAAAAAGTCTGAATACTTCCACCAGTAATTACCGCTTTGATATCAAACATAAACAGCGGATTCGTAAGCGCTTTGATTCTTTCGGCGTCAGAAATCGCCGTCATAGCATTTGTCCAAGGGCCAAGCCAGAATGTACCGAAGGTAATCAGCACAGTTGTGGCGATCCACTTCACAATTACCCAGTAAAATTTAAAGAATCCCCAAACAGTTAACCAGCAAAGTAATGCTCCTGTTACAGAAGAAGCGATCGCTGCCGGAATTACCACAAAATCATCCAGCAACTTCACAACAGAATTAATCGCGTAAAGTTCATCTCCGTTCTGGGTGTGAAGGTTACTCAACCCAATCAAAACCATACTTAAAGCTGTCCCAAACCAAATCGATCCGGAAGCAACATGAGCAGATACGAGCCAGCTTTTTGCCGTTCCAGTTAGCTTCTTGCTTGCTTGCTCTTTCTTCTCCTTAACTGCAACTGATTTGTTCGCCATTTTTGCATCTCCTTATGTTTGGATAAGTGTTTTTCTTCAAAATATGCTCGATCGCTACAAGCTTTATCAAACTAATTAGAAGTAGACTTAGGCTTCCTTCCCGCGTTCCTGACATTAACCACTTTGTTTAGGATCTCAAACCAAAATGGTGCCCCCATAGAAATAGCAACAGCCGTTAAAATCCAGCCCCAAATTACTTTAACTATACCTCGCCAGTCCCAATTCCCCATCGGCGCAATCGATTGCTGTTCTTGCAATTGCTTTAAGGGGTTACCGATATTCCAGCCTATTGGTAACGATGAGATATCATTTAAAGCTGTATGAACATTTTCTCGCAAAGGTAGCAAACATTTATCCTTACTTGCTTGGTCTTTCGCAGTATTTAAACATTGTACGATCGCATCCGAATTTCTCGCCAATATTTCCTCGCTAACTTGACTCACAGTCGAGCGCAATACTTCATCTTTGTATAATCTTTGCATCAGGTAAACCGTATCGGCGTTAGCCATAACTGCAACCGCTAATCCAATCAAGAAAGATACCCCTTTCGCATTGCGTTTGTATACTCCCGATGCTCGCGCCATCGTTTCATCGAACCAAGTTGCGATTTCATGTTGTAAATCTTGAATTGCCGGTTCTATCCCCCGGTCTTGATT
>NZ_JACJUP010001038.1:0-2476 GCF_014748295.1 Planktothrix sp. FACHB-1355
CAGGGAAACATGGGATAAATCTTCCTTGCGGAAAGCGCGTTTCATCAAAAGAACATCAGCTGGGTTATCTTCGACTAACAAAATCGTATGCTTCACGGTTATCCCTCCTTAGTAGTATCGTTTCTTAATTTAATCCAAAATTTGCTTCCTTTTCCTAGCTCCGATTCGACGCCCACAGAACCGCCCATCCGCTCTACCGCTTTTTGCACAATTGCTAAACCAATACCTGTACCGGGATAGGATTCAATGCCGTGCAAACGCTCAAAAACTCGAAAGATACGTTTTTGATGTTCTGGCGCGATACCAATACCGTCGTCTGCCACCCATAACTTTACGCATTCATCATCTGTTTCAGCCCAAATATGCACTCCCGGTTGACTATCTTTATCAACAAATTTAATCGCATTGCTGAGTAGATTTACGATCGCCTGAGCTAAGGTATTACGATGAGCTTGCACTTTCGGCATTGACGGCATCGCAGTCACTTGAGCTTGGCTTTTTTCCAAATCAGTTTTTAGTTGCGCGAGCGCCTCCGAAACGACCGTATTTAAATCTACAGATCCCAGATTTAATTCAGTGCGACTGAGACGGCTGTAATCTAATAAATCGTTGATTAAATCATCTAAATGATGTGCTGAATTAACTATGTGACGGGCATACTCTTGACCGAGATCGTCTAATTTGTCACCATAATCTTCCAGCAAAGCTTCAGCAAGTCCGTGCATTCCTCGCAAAGGCGCACGCAAATCGTGAGCGATCGAGTAAGCGAATGCTTCTAAATCTTGATTGGCTTGTTCTAATTGGGCAGTGCGTTCTGCTACACGTTGCTCCAAAGTTTCGTTAAGTTGGTTAATTTCGGCTTCGGCTTGTTTGCGTTCTGTAATATCAATTCCTGTGGAAATAACCAAATTTCTGCCATCATATAGCGTCCCCAAATGAGCGGAATGAAACTCCCAAATTCTGGTTTCGCCGCTGCGGGTAGCAATCGTATATTCTCCTTCTACAATTGGTTTATCTAATTTGTATAAAACGTCAATATCTGCTTTGACTGATTCTTTTTTGCTGCCATAGGCTTTTTCGAGCCAGTCGGCAATTGTGGGAATGTCGGAGTGAGTGTAGCCTGTCAGTTCCGTCCAAGTACGATTAATTTGCACAATTTCGCCATCTTCTGCATGAAGAATTATCGGTAACGGAGCCTCCAGAATAGCACGACGGAAACGTTCTTCAGAAGATTGCAATTCTAATTGTGCTTGTTTGCGATCGGTGATATCTGTAGCTGCTTGCAGAGTTGCTTCTGCCTTTTGGCGATCGGTTATCTCTACTTCCAATTGTTTGAGAGTTTGTTTGAGTTCCGATGTACGCTCTTCGACTTTGTTTTCCAGTTCTTCATTTAGTTTTTGCAGCTTTAATATTAATTCTTGGCGTTCGGTGACATCTTGGGCGACACCCGCTATGCGGTAAGTTTTGCCAGCTTTGTCGTCAATTGGAAAAGCCCGATCGCGTATCCAGCGCACTTCCCCATCGGGTCGGACAATGCGATACTTGAGGTTTAACTCTGCCTTTCCCGCCAGATGTTTTTCAAAGCCAGCGATAACGCGATCGCGATCGTCCGGGTGAATGGCATCCATCCACGACATCGGCTGTTGGTATAAACTTTGACGGCTTTTGCCCCAGATTTGCTCGTAAGCCGGACTGACGTAGAGGATCTCGTTCAATTGAGGAGGTTTGAGCCAGAAAACTTCGTCGATGTTTTCCGCTAGCTGACGGAAGCGTTCCTCACTCGATCGCAGCGCCGCTTCGGAAAGCTCAAGTGCTGCCATACTCTGCTTAATGAGTGCGTAAAGCATTCCGGCTGTGACGAATACGTAGAACCAACCTTTCAAAGTTTGAAGTTCTGCCAGCAAGTGAGAATTCTTGACCAGGGTGAATACCAATCCATCGGAAAATAGTATCCACACTCCGCCAACAACCACGTACAGTGCAGCGATTTTCAAAGGAGTCAGTCGCCTCGTCAAGAGTTTCTTTACTATTGAAAATTTACGCATGACGACTATGTATCCCTAAAATCGTTAGGCTTTTCCATTTGCCGAACCACAGGGGCGAAAATAATTACTCTCATGCGGGTAAGATTGTGCTTTCCTGACCGGACTCGCTCCCAAAAATTTTATGGCTGGAATTTTCCGGAGCCACTTCTAGATTGTCAAATAGAATACCCGATCGCATCTACTCAAAGCAAGAATTGACGTTCTCTCCGGAGAAAGCTGATTTTTTGAGGGCTAACTTCCAACAGAAAACCGGTTTGAGAAGCAGGAGGCTTTAGATCGATTTTTGCGGTAATTGCAAAGCCGCTTTTACTCGATCGTATTCTGCGGAAAGTTGACCGAGAAATTGAGATGCACCCGCTGTAGTACCTTTACGACCCATCGTTTCTAATTTTTCACATATTTGAGCAAGGGGAATTGCGCCCAGAGTCACA
>NZ_JACJUP010001039.1:0-2530 GCF_014748295.1 Planktothrix sp. FACHB-1355
GGAAGAAAATGTCTAAATCTTTGGGCAATTTCATCACTATCCGTCAGTTGTTGGATGGGCAGAATGCACCGGAGGCGATGGCGATCAGGTTATTTGTTTTGCAAACAAATTACAGCAAGCCGATCGATTTTACCCAGGATGCGATCGCATTCGCCCAAAATAGCTGGAACACTCTTAAAGAAGGTCTGTTGTTTGGCGATCGATTCGGTTCTGGGCTAGGTTGGAAATGGGAAGCAGAGGAAAATCCCTCCATCCAAAATCCCGAAGTGGAAAAATTCCAAGCCGCGATGGATGATGACTTCAACTCCCCAGTAGCTTTGGCAGTTTTATTCGAGTTAGCCAAAGAATTAGGCAAGGAAGGTAATATCCTCGTCCACGAAGGCAAAACCAAGACATCGCCGGAAGTGTTAGAACAACAATGGCGCACCTTAGTTACGCTTGCAGGAGTTTTGGGATTGTCAGCCAAGCCAGAAGATAAACCATCTCAACCTTCTGATGGTTTAAGTGATGCGACAATTGAAGCTTTAATTGCACAGCGACAAGCAGCAAGAAAAGCGAAAAACTTTGCCGAAAGCGATCGCATTCGCAACGAACTGCAAGCCCAAGGCATTACCCTCATCGATACCCCACAAGGTACGCGATGGCATCGCAATTAAGGAATTTCAGATTTGAGATTGTAGATTTCAAATTTGTGATTTAAAATTTGTCATCTGACATTCTCCCATCCGGAATAGTAATGATAAAAAAACCCTAGAGAAATCCTCTAGGGCTTAACCAGGGTGCATCTACCATTCATTTTTTCTTCCGTCATTACTTCTATCCGGAACCTCTAACGATTTTAGATTTTGGATTTGGGATTTTGGATTGAATTAAAATCTAAGATCGGCAATTTCAAAACACCTATTCTCTTACCGCTCTTTCTCTAGCCCCTTACCTATGTCTCCCACTCCCCCCCTCTCTCCAGCAGTTTATATTGTAGGTGCCGGCCCGGGCGATCCGGATTTATTGACCGTCAAGGCACAGAAAATTTTGGCGCAGGCAGATGTCATTTTATTTGCTGACTCGCTGGTGCCAAAACAAATTTTACAGGGGGTGCGTACTGATGCAGAAATTATCCGCACTGCAAATAAGACGCTAGAAGATATTCTGCCGATCATGATAGAGAGGGTGCGATCGCACAAATCTGTCGTCCGTCTCCACTCCGGCGACCCCAGTCTCTACAGCGCCATCCACGAACAAATGCTAGCTTTGGCAGAAGCAGATGTTCCTGTTGAGGTCATACCCGGAATCAGCGCTTTCCAAGCAGCTGCCGCCAAGCTGAAAGTCGAGTTAACTGTACCGGAACTCGTACAAACAATTATCCTCACCCGCATTAGCGGTAACGCTTCATCTGTACCCGAACAGGAAGAATTGGCAACTCTGGCGGCGCATCAAGCGAGTTTGTGTCTTTACCTGAGTGCGCGTCATGTGGAAGATGCCCAAATCAAACTGATGGAACATTATCCCGCCGATACACCCGTAGCGATTTGCTATCGGCTGGGTTGGCCTGATGAAAAAATTTTACTGCTTCCCCTGCATCAAATGGCAGAGGTAACGCGGCGAGAAAACTTAATCCGCACCACGCTTTATGTCATCAGTCCGGCTTTGGCAGCAGAGAAAGGACGATCGCGTCTTTACCATCCGCAACACTCCCACTTGTTCCGTCAGAAGTCAGCCAATGGATAAAATCTTGTCTTTATCAAATCTGTTCGTAGTTTTTGGTAGTTTAGCCTACACAAAAATTACGCAAAATGTATTGCTTAAGACAGTTGTTAAAGAATCTTAACTTTTTCCAAGATGTATACAGACACACCTAAGCAAAATAATTATGGTTTCGCCCTGGCGAAATCCACTCCCCCAGGGAAAGTACACAAACAGCCGAGTTGTTGTCTACTTTTACTGTGGCAGATGGGTTCCTGTGATGTATTATTCTTTAGAAAAAGCGATCGAGCTTTACCGTAAATCGAAGCTAAACGGAAAAGAAATCTTCGCTTTTCCCGCCAAATTGAACCCTAGTGACTTCTGCGCTGAATTAACGGCACATTCTTGCAGTTGCGGGGATAACAATAAAGCTTACAAAGCCAAGCTTTCCACCCAAGCGATCGACAACCCCAGCGATACAGACAGCGTTCCCGATGGTTACGCACCGCTAGAAGCAGAAGAGATCGACCAGCTAACGCCGACAGAAAGTTCTACAAATTAAGTGCAACGCTACCCTGAAGAATAAGCTACCTTTGGCAAGAGTGTCTTGGAGAAAACGGCAAATGAAAGAAATTACGCGCCGGAAATTTATGATTGTGAGTACGCTGGCAGCTGGGTTTGCGTTAGCAGTGCAGCCAATTTCTGCCCAAGTTATCAATACAAATACTCAAGGATTGATAGCTGGAGAAGTAAAAATTCCCGTCGAGGATGGTGAAATTCCAGCTTATCGCGCTATGCCTGCAACTGGCAGTAATTTTCCCGTAGTGTTGGTAGTGCAAGAAATCTTTGG
>NZ_JACJUP010000104.1:0-10199 GCF_014748295.1 Planktothrix sp. FACHB-1355
ATTGGTTAGAAGCAAAGACGGGTTTACCGACAATTATCGCCAACGATGCTAATTGCGCGGGATTGGGGGAAGCTTGGTTAGGTGCGGGTCGTCGCTTTCCCAATCTGATCTTACTCACCTTGGGAACTGGCGTGGGTGGTGCGATTATCCTGGATGGCAAGTTATTTACCGGACATCAAGGTGCGGCTGGGGAACTGGGGTTGATCGCTTTGTACCCAGATGGCCCAGAATGCAATAGCGGCAATCGCGGTTCCTTGGAACAACACGTATCTATACAAGCAATTCGACGCCGGACGGGGTTGGAACCGGAGGAACTGGGTCAGCGGGCATTAGCAGGCGATCGCTTTGCTTTAGAATTCTGGGAAAGTTACGGACGAGATCTCGGTATTGGTTTGGCTAGTCTGATTTACATTCTGACGCCAGAAGCGATCGTTATTGGTGGGGGAATAAGTGCGAGTGCGGAATTTTTCTTCCCAGCAGCTATGGCAGAAATTGAGCGTCGAGTTCTCCCCAGTTCCCGCAGCGGTTTGCAGCTTTTGCCAGCAGAGTTGGGCAACCAAGCGGGAATGGTGGGTGCAGCCAAATTGGCTTTAGGGTAATAAATATCCCGTTACCTGTTTGATATAATTCAAAATTTTTTCATACGCTTCTCGATTAGTTTGCGGGTGGATCACAATTGGCATAGCGTTATCTGGCAACCAAAAAGTTATTCTGCCGTTCGGTTCGCATTGAAAAGCACTGATGCACTTAAGGTTGATTAAATAATCGTTCCGCTCGTAATGAATTTTGACCCAATAAGACTCAAAATTCTGCCCTGTAGTTGCTTGAATGTAGGTCAGGACTTTTTGATGAGCTTCTGGGTGCCCCTGGGGATTGATGACGATCGGAAAAGCGCTTTCTGGTAACCAAAAGGTAATCCTGCTGTTGGGCTCATATGAAAAAGCACAAACTCGATCCAGATCGATTACATATTCTTTCCTCTCGTAAGTAATTTTGATCCAATAGGCCACAGGCTCTCCTTACACCGCAGTTTCGATCGCAGCAGACGCTATACCGGGCGTCGTACCGCTCCCCTGAAGCCCCCGCAATTAATATGGGGAACGAGCTGCACGCCGATCCTGAGCGTGCAGATACTTCAGGGAAGCAATTGCCGCCTCAGACTAGGATATTACGGAAGCATTCAGAGATGGGGTGGGCTCTTGGTTGGCGATAACCTGCTCTTTTACCGCAGAAGCTACTGCTAAGGGTGGTTCTTTGCCATCCCAAAGCTTGGCTAATGCCGCCTGAATAAATCCTTTAAACAGGGGATGCGGCGTACTGGGACGAGATTGAAACTCTGGGTGAAATTGGGTGGCAATGAAGAAGGGATGGTTGGGAAGTTCGATTATTTCCACTAAGCGCCCATCGGGGGAAGTGCCGCTGATGGCATAGCCGCTTTCCAGAAACAGATTGCGATAGGCGTTGTTAAATTCGTAGCGGTGGCGATGGCGTTCGTAAATCACTTCCTGCTGATAAAGGCGATAAGCTAAGGTATTGGGTGCCAAACGGCAAGCATACAAACCCAGCCTCATGGTGCCGCCCAAGTCTACTACATCTTGCTGTTCCGGCAGCAGGTTAATGACTGGATTTGCAGTATTGGGGGCAAACTCGGCGCTGTTGGCATCTTGTAAACCGGCAATGTGACGCGCCCATTCCACGACGGAACACTGCATCCCCAAGCACAAGCCCAAGAAGGGTATGTGGTTTTCGCGGGCGTATTTGACTGCGGCAATCTTACCATCCACACCGCGACTGCCAAAACCTCCCGGTACGACTATACCGTTGACGCCTTCTAAATAGTTTTCTGCGCCGTTGGCTTCGATGTCTTCTGCGCTTACCCAGCGGAGGTTAAGGTCGAGAGACAGGGCGATCGCTCCGTGACGGAGTGCTTCTATCATCGATAGGTAAGCATCGCTCAATCTGACGTATTTACCGACGATCGCAATTTCGATGCGGTTGGTGGGGCTGTAAAGGCGCTCTACTAAGGTTTGCCACTGGCTCAGATCCGGTTGGCGTTGCTCCAGTTGCAGTATTTCTAGTGCTTGCTGCGCCAGTCCTTCCCGTTCCATCATCAAGGGCACTTCGTAGATGCTGTTGGCATCTTGAGCGGCAATAACGCATTCCACAGGCACGTCGCAGAATTCCGAGAGTTTGTCTTTGATTCCCGATGGCAGGGGTCGATCGCACCGACAAACTAAAATATCTGGTTGAATCCCGATCGATCTCAATTCTTTCACCGAATGCTGCGTCGGCTTCGTTTTCATCTCCCCTGCCGAAGCGATCCAAGGCACCAGCGTTACGTGTACGTATAGCACGTTCTGCCGTCCCACATCCTTGCGGAGCTGCCGAATCGCTTCCATGAAAGGTAAGGATTCAATATCCCCTACAGTGCCGCCTATCTCCGTAATTACTACATCTGGATTTGTATTTTTTGCTACTCTTTGTATCCGCTCTTTAATCTCGTTGGTGATGTGGGGAATTACCTGCACCGTACCCCCCATATAGTCGCCCCGGCGCTCTTTGTTAATTACTGCTTGGTAAATCGAGCCCGTCGTGACGCTGTTGAGGCGAGACATCGACGTATCCGTGAAGCGCTCGTAGTGTCCCAAGTCCAGGTCTGTTTCGGCACCATCTTCCGTGACAAATACTTCCCCGTGCTGGTAGGGACTCATCGTTCCGGGATCGACATTGATATAGGGGTCAAGTTTCAGAATCGAGACAGAATAATCCCGCGATTTCAATAACCGCCCCAAGCTGGCGGCGACAATTCCCTTGCCAATACTGGAGACGACCCCGCCGGTCACAAAGACAAACTTAGTCATAATATGCTTAAAATTAGTGCGTTCTCGCAACCCACCCCGTTAATTGTGCCACACTCTTAGCAACTTGCATTCCATGTTAGCGAAATTTTATCGGCTTGACGGGGTTGCTTGCTGAATTTTTTAATCGGTATGAAGCGCTAATTAGTTTGACTGTTTTTTTGTTTGCTAAGAAGATTAAGTATTGGCAATTGCTGAAAATGCGATCGGTGGCTGGGCAATATGAAGTACGCAGAATCAAAATTTTACCATACCCTAGCAAACATCACCCAGATGCTAGCAGCAACGACAGCGATGATGAGGATTTTGTAAATGGCTAAGTTCTACTCAGAGTTGAATGAAGAGTTACGCAGATTTATTGAACAACAAAAAATCTTCTTTACGGCAACTGCACCAAAATCGGGCAGAATTAACTTATCGCCAAAGGGGAGGGATACGTTTCGCTGTATAGATAATAAAACAGCAGCTTATCTCGATTTAACTGGCAGCGGTAACGAGACGGCAGCACATTTAAATTCTTATCCCGATATTGGCAATGAGGACAATGCCAGGATGACTGTTATGTTTTGCAGCTTTGACGAGAAGCCTTTAATTTTGCGTCTTTACGGACGCGGGCGCGTCATTGGCCCCAGACATCAAGAATGGGATAAGTTTTACTCTCTATTTGAGCCGACACCGGGAGAAAGACAAATTATTGTGCTGGATATTGAATCGGTACAAACATCTTGCGGATTTGGCGTACCTATTTATGAATTAAAGGAAGAAAGGAGAACGCTTGTAGACTGGGCTGAAAAAAAGGGGAAAGAGGGCATAGTTGCATATTGGCGAGAGAAAAACCAAAAAAGTATTGACGGACTGCCGACAAAGATTTTTGGAGATTGATATAGGGGTTAGGGATTAGGGGTTAGCAAGTAGCACAGATATGCTAATTAGCAATAAGCTTTTTAGCAACTGACAACTGACAACTGACGACTGACGACTGACAACTGACAACTGACAACTGACAACTGACAACTGACGACTGACGACTGACAACTGACAACTGACAACTGACAACTGACAACTGACAACTGACAAAAAATGAGAAAAGTATTAGGATTAGTGGCATTAGCAACTGTGGTATCGTATCCAGCTTTGGCAGCAAAATCTCTTTATGTGGCTTTTCCACCGGCCAATTACCAAACCGCATCTGACCGGATCTTTTTTCTAGGAACAGCACCAGCAGGTGGAAGTGTGCTGGTGAATGGCAAAGTAATCCAAAGAAGTCCGACGGGACATTTTGCGCCCAGTTTGCCGCTGCGACTGGGAAATAATATTTTTACATTCCGCTATGGAGGTCAGGTACGCCAGATTAGGGTAACGCGAGTGTCAAGTCAACCGAGTCGTCCGGTGGGTCTGGCGTTTGGGAAAGATTCCCTCAAGCCGGGGGTGGATGTTGCTAAATTGTCTGGTGAACTGATTTGTTTTAGCGCGATCGCACCTCCCAACGCCACCGTCTCTGTAAAATTGGGAAATCAAACTATTCCTCTCGTACCTCAGTCACCAGTGGCAGAAGTGCCATCCAATTATGCCGCGTTGACCGGACAATATCAAACCAATCCTCGCTCTTTTAACGGTCAATACCAAGGTTGTGCTAAAGCTAACGCGGCTGGAAAATTGGGGCGTCCTCAATTTCAACTTTCAATCAACGGCAAAAGTACCACTCAGATGGCGCAGGGAAATATTGAAATTTTATCGCCAACGCAGTTAGAAATAGCAGAAGTAATTGTAGATTCTGCGATTACTCGCACTGGCGCAGGGACTGACTATTCTCGTCTGACGCCTTTGCCGAAAGGAACGCAAGCAACGGTAACCGGTCGCGAAGGAAAATGGTTGCGACTGGATTATGGTGGTTGGATAGAAGATAAGGAAGTCAGGATTATTCCAGCTGCTGCACCGCCTACTTCGATTATTCGCACTCTTCGCACCCGTCAGGTTCCCGGTGCGACAGAAGTTATCTTTCCCCTGCAAGTACCGGTGCCAGTTAGCGTACAGCAGGGCTCTAGCACTCTCGCTGTTACTCTCTACAATACTACCGCTCAAACCGATATCATTCGCTTTGATGATGACCCAATTGTTGCCCGCTTAGATTGGCAACAAGTAGCACCCTCGCAAGTGCAATATACTTTTAATCTGAAATCCCAGCAACAATGGGGTTATCAGATGAGATATGAAAGTAGCAACTTGGTGCTAACTTTGCGACATTCCCCCAATAGAACAAAAGAATCTCAAAAGAGTTTATCCGGGATTAAAATTCTTCTCGATCCGGGTCACGGCGGTGCTGAACCAGGCGCAGCGGGGCCAAACGGTTATTTGGAAAAAAATGTCAATCTCACGATCTCAAAGCTGATAAAAGACCGACTGGTGGCGCAGGGTGCTACAGTGTACATGACGCGGGAGGACGATCGCGAGCTGTCGCTGCAAGACCGGGTGGCGATCATCGATAAGTTGCAACCTGCGATCGCTATTTCCATTCACCACAATTCTTTACCAGATAATGGTGATGCCGAAAATACTAAGGGATTTTCCACTTTTTGGTATCATCCACAAGCTCATAGTTTGGCGATGTTTATCCAAAATTATGTAGTGCAAAAGTTGGGGCGTCCTGAATACGGTGTGTTTTGGAATAATTTAGCCTTAACTCGTCCGGCAACCGCACCTTCAATATTGTTAGAACTCGGTTTTATGAGCAATCCAAATGAGTTTGAATTGGTGATGAATCCGCAAGAACAACAGAAAATGGCAGATGCGATCGCCGATGGTATTACTGAATGGTTACGTATTAGTCATTAGTCATCGTTGATGAGCTATGATTAATTTTTTGCCATTATGATTGCTGAAAATTTCCAATCACTAGGACATATTACCAATGATTGAAAAGTGGAAAACCCTTAATTCCCAATTTGTTTTTAACAACAAATGGGTAACAATCAGGCAAGATGAAATAGAATTGCCTAACGGTAAAGTTATTGATGATTTTTTTATCATCGTTAGACCGGATATAGCCTTAGTATTTCCTGTCACCCCAAACCGAGAAGTTGTTTTTGTTCGTCAATACAGACACGCGACTAATGAAATTATGTTAGAACTTCCCGCTGGGGGGTTCGATCCGGAAACAGAAAGTGCGGAAACTGCCGCACGTCGGGAACTCCAAGAAGAGACGGGTTATGTTGCCGATCGAATGATTAAGCTAGCAACGCTATACGATAATCCGATTAAGGATACGAATAAAATTCATCTGTTTCTGACTGAAAATGTTACGTACTCTGGTAAGCGTAATCTGGATATTACAGAAGATATTGAAGTTGAATTGGTTCCCATTTCTGAAGTTATGGAAAAAGTTTATAGGGGAGAAATAAATGTTACTGGTACAACTACCGCCCTTTTTATGGGGCTACATTTTTTAGGCCACCTGCGGGCTGAAGGGTAAGTTTGATATTGCTAAGCCTAGAGAAAAAAGGGAAATTATACCAAATACGCTACGATTAGCCCCGTTATTATTGAGGACAGTTTGAGAGCGGCAGAGCGGCAGAGCGGGGGATTGGGGGAGTAGCAGAAGAAGATAGAGGTTAAAAAAGGCCGTAGCAGACCCGGATTTGGTATTACTTAGGATGAACTTGCGATCGCAAATACTGCGCTCGGTTAGCTAAGATTTATTTAATTGAGGAACGCGGTAACGAACCTAACCTATTTATCGCGACAACAAATAATAATTATGGAAGAATTAGCAGCAGCAGATGTTGAGCAAACATCTGAACTACAACAACTAAAAGAGCAATTACACGTGCAGACAGAACTTGCTCGCCAAGCAGAGGCTCGACTGCGCCATCTGACTGAAGAATTAGAAAGACAAGTAGCAGAAAAAACATTCGAGCTAAGGAGAGCGAATGCAGCTTTGCAAAGGCAACTCGATGGCCAAAAACGGCTTGTAGCAGGGCTGAGACAAGAGCGCAAATTCATGTCGGCTTTGCTGAACACTTCCGCCGCTTTGATTGTAGTTCTCGATCGCCACAAGTGCATTGTCCGCTTTAACCGGGCTTGTGAGAGAACTACGGGTTACTCGTTTCGGGAAGTCCGAGGTAAACAAGTCCACAATCTGTTCTTACTGCCAGAAGAAAGAGAGCGAGTTAAAGCTGTCTGTGGCAGAATTACTGCTGATAGTTCTCCGAATTATTGCGAAAACTACTGGGTGGCGAAAGATGGTTCTCGCCGACTGATTGCCTGGTCGAATACGCCGATTTTAAATAAGTGTAAAGAAGTTGAATATATAATAGCTGTTGGCATCGATATTACCGAAGGGGTGCGATCGTCTTCGGATCTGCAAGAGCGCGAACAGTTTATCCAACGCATTGCTGACGCCACTCCCGGTATTTTGTACCTGTACGATCGCATCGAACAGCGCAACGTCTATGTAAATAGCGCTGTTGCCGAGTTCCTGGATTATACGCCAGAGCAAATCGAGCCAATGAAAACAAACCTGATTTCTCATCTGCTGCATCCGGATGATTTAGAACAACTCGTAGAACAATCTCAAAAACGAATCGCTCAAGCTGAGGATGGGGAGATTTTGGAAATCGAGTATCGTTTGCGCCACGCCAACGGTGATTGGCGGTGGTTTCAAAGTCGAGAGACCGTATTTAATCGCACCGATCGGGGTATTGTCAAGCAAATTGTCGGAGTTGCCCAAGATATCACCGTTCGCAAACAAGCAGAAGAAGCATTACAGAAAAGTCAGCGTTTCATTCACCGGATTGCAGAAGCAGTTCCGGGTTTGATTTATATTTACGATCTGAACGAAAACCGCAATATTTACGTCAATCAACAAGCTAGTACAATTCTCGGTTACACGCCAGAGGAAATTCAAAAGTTAGGAAGCGCTCTGTTCCGAACTATTATGCACCCTGAAGATTGGGCCAGAATATCTAAATTAGTCGCATCGTTTCCCGCACTCAAGGATGGAGAAGCGAGTGAAACTGAGTATCGCCTCAGACACGCTAACGGTGAATGGCGCTGGTTTATGAGTCGGGACACTGTTTTTTCTAGAAATCCTGACGGTTCCCCCGCACAAACTCTCGGCACTGTTATAGATATTACCGCTCGCAAGCAAGCAGCCCAAGAACGGGAAAAGTTAGCCGCTTTGGTAGAAAACAGCTACGACTTTATTGCGATCGCAGCGCTAAATGGCCAATTGCTTTACGTAAATCAGGCCGGTTGTCAGCCGATCGGACTCGCAGCGGTAGATGCAGTTTCCAGCAAATGCCTGCTGGACTTTGTTCATCCGCAAGACCGAGAGTTTTGGTTACAGGAAGTGTTGCCCAGTATACGGCAGGCAGGTCGATGGGAAGGGGAATTGGGATTTGGGCATTTTCAAACTGGCGAGTTGATTCCGATGCGGGTGCATGGATTTGCGATCGAAGATCCGCAGACAAAAGAAACGATCGGCTTAGCTACAGTCAGTCACAATATTAGCGAACAAAAACTGGCAGAAGAGAAATTGCGACGCAAAACTTCCGAGATGGAAGCTATTTTTCAGGTTTTACCGGATTTGTACTTTCGTGTAGACGCTGATGGAACTTATCTCGATTACCATGCGGGACAAAAGCAAGATTTATATGTGCCGCCGACACAATTTATTAGCAAAAAAGTGTCAGAAGTGCTGCCCCCAAATGTGAGCGATCGAATTTGCTCTGCCATTCACCAAGTTCTTCAAACTGGCGAGTTAGTCATTTTAGAATTTTCTTTATCGATGGCAAATGGAGAACAATGGTATGAAACTAGGCTGTTACCGTTTTTAGAACAAGAAGTGATTAGTATTGTTCGCAACATCACGGAGAAAAAGCAGGCAGAAGACGCGCTTAAAAGAAGTGAAAAACTTTACCGCACTTTAGTGGAAAATTTCCCTAATGGAGCCGTAATTTTATTCGATCGCGATTTTCGCTACACCATTGCTGACGGTCAAGAATTGGTAGCTGCCGGTTTGTCTAAAGAAAATTTAGAAGGCCAAACTTTATGGGAGGCAGTTTCGCCAAAAAACCGGGAAATATTGGAGCCAAAATATCGGGCAGCGCTGGCTGGAGAGCAAAACACTTTTGAATTATCATACGCTGACCAAATCTACTCGATGACGGCTTTGCCAGTTAGAAATGAAAAGGGAGAAATCTTCGCTGGTATGGTTGTTTCGCAAAATATCAGCGAACGCAAACAAGCTATTTCTGTACTGCAACAAGCTAAACAAGAGCTAGAAATTAGAGTTGAAGAGCGCACATCTGAATTAAAGATTGCGAACGCACTACTGCGCCAGGAAATTGCAGAGCGTTTGCGGGTAGAAGCAGCTTTGCGAGAGAGCGAGGAGCGCTTTCGGAGCATTTTCGATCGAGCGGCGGTCGGGATCGCACAGGTGTTGCTATCCGGTCAGTTTTTTCTAGCCAATCAAAAGTTTGTCGATATTGTAGGTTACACAGTAGCAGAACTGCAACAAAAGACTTTCCCACAGATAACCCACCCCGATGACTTAACAACAAACTTAGCATACTACCGCCAGATATCGACAGGTGAAATTCACAATTACTCGATGGAGAAACGCTACATTCGTAAAGATGGTTTAGCGGTTTGGGTGAATATGACCGTATCGCTTTTGCGCGGTAATACGGGTGAGCCGAAGTATTTTATTCTGGTTGTGGAAGATATCAGCGATCGCAAGCAAGCAGAAGCACAAATCAAAGCTTCTTTGCAGGAAAAAGAAACTCTGCTCAAGGAAATTCACCATCGCGTCAAAAACAATATGCAGGTAATTTCCAGTTTGCTAGAACTGCAATCCCAATCTGTCAACGACGATCAGACGAGCGCTCTATTTCGCGAAAGCCAGCACCGCATCCATTCAATGGCACTTATTCACGAGCAATTATATCAATCCGAGCATTTAGATCTCATTAACTTCGCGGAATATATTGAAAACCTAGCTGCTAATTTGTTTCAGTCTTTTGGTTGCACCCGTAATAGCATCCATCTCAACCTTCAAGTAGGCAAAATTTTTCTCAATATAGAAACAGCCATACCCTGTGGTTTAATTATAAATGAACTGGTTTCTAATTCGCTCAAATATGCTTTTCCCAAAGGAAATCAAGGTCAAATTAGTATTATATTTAGCCAAGCTAATTCTCACCAATTTCACTTAAAAATTGGTGATAACGGCGTTGGTTTACCGCCTGACTTCGATATAGAAACCGCAGAAACACTGGGTTTGCGATTAGTCCGTATACTGACACGTCAGCTTAAGGGTGTTCTGGAAGTCGATCGCCATAA
>NZ_JACJUP010001040.1:0-2530 GCF_014748295.1 Planktothrix sp. FACHB-1355
AACCAGCTACAATCAAGCCAATACCTGTTATCCAAATCTGCCTTTCTACCCAGAAAGCGAGAAACAAACAAGCTGCCAAACCCATCCAGGCTAAATATTTAGGATAAAGCCGTTCTTGGGTTGGCAGCTGCAACGCTGCTAAATTAGTAATCGCGTAATAAATCAAAACCGTAAAAGCGCTAAACGACCAGGTGGTTTTGACATCTCCAATTAAAACTAAACTTGCGATCGCAATTCCCACCAACAACACAGCCGCATAGGGTGTCGTCCCACCCCGATCCAAATTTGCTAAGATTCCCGGCAAATCTCCCCGCCTTCCCATTGCCAACACTACGCGGGACAAACCGAGAATCAAGTTCAGCAATACACCCAGCATCGCCGTCATGGCACCCACTGCTAAGATCTGCGTAGCTCCCGGAATGCCAAAACTGCGAGCTGCCACTTCCAACGGTGCAGTTACCCCACCCAGTTTATCCGCACCCGCCGCGAGTACGGCAACTATTGCCACCGCAGTATAAAGCAGCATCGTTATCGCCATCGCCACAATAATTGCTTTGGGAATAGTGCGGCGCGGGTCTTTTGCTTCCTCTCCCATTGTGGCGATGCGTCCGTATCCGGTATAGGCAACAAACATCAAAGCGCTGGCGTGGAGAACTGTCGAAATAGAACCTTTGAAAAAAGGAGTGACATTATTTACACCAGTAGTTGTTACTTTTGGCAATCCTGCCAGAATAAAGAAACCCAAAGATAGCAGGGTTACTGAGACAATAATAATATTGACAAGATTCGATCGCTTAATGCCGCTAAGTACTATTAAAGTAAAAAAAAGCACAGCTGTCAGAGCGATCGGTACCAAAAAGCGAGAAGATGGGAGTGCGTTCGCGACAGCGATGCGTAGCATTATCGCATTTTGCAAATAGCCAGCAAAACCCAAAGCCGCAGTTGCCGCAGAAGCAGTCTTTGCGACCAGAAACATCCAACCCGCCGTGAAACCCAACCAAGGCGTGAGATACTTGTAACCGTACTCGTAACTGCCGCCGCTGACTGGATGACTGGCAGCTAACTGGGCACTGTTGAGAGCATTAAAAGTCGCCACAAAAGCACCGATTATCACCGCCAGAATTACCGCTGGGCCAGCAATACCCGCCGCCACACCGATACTGACAAATACCCCTGTGCCAATAATCGAGCCCAGACCCATCATAGTAGCGCCCAAAACGCCCAATTCTCGTTGTAGCTGCGGTGGTACGGGTGTCGAATTTGACATATAACTAGGGGTTAGGGACTAGGGGCTAGGGGTTAGGGGAAGAAGCTAGTTTGTAGGTTGGGTTTCGTACCTCAACCCAACTTACAAATTAACTATATTTAACCGACACCGGGGAAATGTTCGATTTGAGCGTAGCCGCTGAAGAGCAACTTTTTGCCTTGAGTTTCCAAGCGGTTGATTCGCATCGTTACGCCGTCGAGGTCGAAGCGATCGAGATCTACCATATTATCCAACACTTCAGCCAGCGCCTTTGCCAAAGTTTGAGAAGTTTCTCGCAACTCTTCCGGTACGCCATCTGGGTGAAACTGGGGGTCTTTAAAAGTAATGCGGCGACGACGTTCGACGCCTAGCGTCATCGTCATGCTAATCGGTACTGTACCGCGCTCCGGTAGCTCCGCTTTAGCAAACAGCCGAATGCGATTACCGTTCTCCAGTTGCAGCTGCACTTCTGTAAAAGAAACCGATTCTCCCCCCGTCAGATCGTTTAAGGAGTCGATAGAAAGATTTTGCAGGCGCTTTCTCACCAGTTCTGCTTTAAAAGCTTGATTTATACCTTCTTCCGATAAGGTAACTAAAGCGATCGCTTGCGTGGGTTGCTTCAGCGTAATCTTTCCTTTCAAAATCGAGCTGAAGTCCAGAGATACCGCATCCGTCTCGAACGACATCTCTTCAACCGGGAAATCCCTGCGAATTACCAAGCCGCGACCGCTCATCTTAAAGCTGTCGATGCTCCCTTGCAACAGTTTGCTGGAGGGCGAGCAGCGCACAGAGACCTCCACAGACTCGCTCTTAGTGAACAAGTGGCGGATGGATTGGCTGGCGACAGTGTTGAGCATCCGCTCACCCCAATCGCCACCACCAGGATTAGTAAAACCAGTCAGACCACCTAACATAAAGTTTTGTGTCTATAGAAAGTCTTTCTCCGTTGTAACAAAATGTGAAAAACTCAGCAATCCATTGCCGAATTAGCAAAAATTATGGTATGTATTCCCAAATACTTATAGTTAATGCTTGAGAGTCGATCGACCTAGAGAGGATGTCAGCCTGTAAGCCTTACCGGTTAAGGATATCAGCGATCGGCGCAGACACCATTTGTTTGAATTTTAGTTTCAATTTTGACAACGAGCCTGTCAAAAGCTGTACGTAAAAGCTAAATTAGCGGTAATATTTCAATTTTTAATTTTTTCATCTCTCATGTTTTAATCCCTCATCCGGATGAGGATAGGGCCGATCGAACCCGCTAGGCCAAAACTGCAATCGGAT
>NZ_JACJUP010001041.1:0-2470 GCF_014748295.1 Planktothrix sp. FACHB-1355
GAGTAGGCGGGAGGTTTGGGTTTGTTGGAAGGAATTGGTTTGCCAGTAGCTAAGTTGAAGGGACTTTGGGCATGGTAGCCAACTTGGTCTTGTTCGGCAAGTTCGTATCCCTTACCTTTAACTGTGGCGACGTGAACTAATACCGGGCCAGAATGCTGATGCGCTTCTTTGAAAGTAGCAATTAATTCTTCCAAATTATGACCGTCTACTGGCCCCATGTAGGTGAAGCCCAACTCTTCAAATACCGCGCCAACTTTCGGTACTGCTAAGCGCTTCATCCCTTCTTTGATGCGTGCCAATTCAGGAGAAAAAGAATCTCCGACAAAGGGAAGATGCTTGAATTGTTCCTCTAGGTTATCGGTGATAAACTGCACTGGCGGACTGAGGCGCATTTTGTTGAGGTAGCGGGGAATTGCACCGACGTTGGGCGAAATCGACATTTCGTTGTCGTTGAGGACTACCAACAGGTTGGTCTTCGGCAAATGTCCGGCGTGGTTGATTGCTTCCAACGCCATCCCGCCAGTCATCGCACCGTCGCCAATTACGGCTACTACCTTGAAGTTGTCGCCTTTCATATCCCGCGCTAAGGCCATACCCAAGGCAGCTGAGATACTGGTAGAAGCGTGACCTGCGCCAAAATGGTCGAATTTGTTTTCACAACGCTTGAGATAGCCGGCAACGCCATCTTTTTGCCGCAAGGTGTGGAAGCGACTGTAGCGACCTGTAATCAACTTGTGGGGATAAGCTTGGTGTCCCACATCCCAGATTACTTTGTCGCGATCGAGGTCTAGGGTCTGGTAAAGTCCTAGTGTGAGTTCTACCACACCCAAACCAGGGCCAAGATGTCCGCCGCTGGTAGCCACGGTTTGCAGATGCTTTTCTCGAATCTGACGCGCAATTTGCTTGAGTTGATGAATAGAAAGACCGTGCAACTGGTTGGGATGGGTGACTTCGCTTAGGTGCATTAGATCTAGTTCTCCAATTTCTCTTACTTTCTGTGCTACTATTTGCCCTGTGGAATGCTTCCACAGTCGGATTGATGGCCAAGACCTTGGACTTTAGTCCTCTGCAACGTCTTCTGTTTCAACAACAAGGGGCGGTTAAAAGTCGCCGAAGCTTGAGAGGGCTTGAAATTCGATTTGTGGAGATGTTACACGCAATACCTCTAAAAAGTATGGCGGGATTCCACAGTAGCTGTTTGCCTCGAAAAGACGCGGCACGCAACGTCTGTGCAAAATCTCAGCTTTTTGTGCAACCATACTGGCGTACTTTCTAAATGATTATTGGATTGTACCTATTTCACTTTAGAGGATTTCGATCGACAATTTACTCACTAATCGGGTTTTTTTGACCTAAAATCGGCGATCGATCCGGTTCTATGGCAGCTATAAACCCGGTCGTCTGCTATTGTGTTAAATTGCTGCGATTTTTAACTAAAATAAGTAATGATGGCAGATAAAACTTGTGTGTTTGCCTCTGCGGTGAGAATGCGATCGCTCTGGCAAATAAATATCAAGTGTTTATGAATATGATTAGACATCTCCTCCAAAAGAATCTCAAAGGCAGGCAGGATGCCTACCCCACAAGAATTTTTGGAGATGTCTATTGTTAATGCGATCGATGCAATGGATCGAGCAAGAACCATCACCGCAAAACAGATTCGGATTAGTAGAGAATTGAAAAATCGAGATAAGACAACATCTGGCTATATAATGATTGTTAAGTTTCTTATCATCGTCTCATGACTGCCCAAGTCCCCTCGATCGAGTTCTTTGAAGGAATTTCCGAAGAATTGAGTAACGTCAGCCTGCGGCGGAATCGCAGTACAGGCGTGCGATCGGTTTTAATGACGTTCGCGCATCTCAAATCCCTAGAAAAATTTAACAGCTTTACCAAAAAATTCTCCAAAGCTCTGCTTTTAATCGATACCGAAGGTCGAATTAGCGTTGAGCCTTCTTCGGTAAAATTCATCTTCGGTGGGCCAGAGGGAGACGAGATCGATCGGGTCGAGTGTGTGTTTGAGATCGAGCGGGAAGATCATTGGGAACGATTTATGCGGTTTATGAACCGCTATGCTGAAGCTAATGGAATGGCATACGGGGAAAGATGAAAGTAGCGATTACAGGTGCAACGGGATTTGTCGGCAGTCGCTTGGTGGAACGGCTGCACGAGTCAGGCGATCGCGTCTTGGTATTGACAAGAAACCCAGAACGTGCTAAGCGAGTTTTCCCCAGCAGTACTTTCCCCAATGTGGAAATCGTCGCCTATACACCTACGGAGTCCGGCGAGTGGCAAAAATCCTTATCCGGTTGCGACGGTGTGGTCAATTTGGCAGGAGAACCTTTGGCAGAAGGTCGCTGGACGCCAGAACGCAAGCAAGCGATTATGGATAGCCGGAAAATCGGCACCCAAAGAATAGTAGAGGCAATTTCTCAGGCAAATCCCAAACCAACAGTATTGGTGAGTACTT
>NZ_JACJUP010001042.1:0-2529 GCF_014748295.1 Planktothrix sp. FACHB-1355
GATTAGCTGCCTGTTACCTCGATTCGATGGCCAGCTTGGAGATTCCCTCTCTAGGTTACGGCATTCGTTACGAATTCGGTATTTTCGAGCAAAAAATTCAAGATGGCTGGCAAGTCGAAATCACGGACAAATGGTTGCGCTTCGGCAATCCGTGGGATGTCGCCCGTCCGGAATGGTCAGTAGAAGTGAAACTGGGCGGTCATACAGAATCTTATGTTGACGAGAACGATCGCTACCGAGTCCGCTGGATTCCCTTCCAAGTTGTCAAAGGCATCCCCTACGACACACCCATTTTAGGATACAAAGTCAACACTGCCAATACCTTAAGATTGTGGGCAGCGGAAGCACCGGAATCCTTCGATTTTGAAGCCTTCAACTCAGGCGATTACGTAAAAGCCGTGCAAGCCAAGATGACTTCCGAGAATCTCTCGAAAGTCCTCTACCCCAACGACAACGTATCCCAAGGTAAAAAATTGCGGTTGGCGCAGCAAATCTTTTTCGTGTCATGTTCCCTGCAAGACATGATTCGGATTATGAAAGGGCAAAAGATTCCCTTGGAAAAATTCCACGAAAAATTTGTCATTCAACTCAATGATACCCATCCTTCGATCGCCGTCGCCGAATTGATGCGATTGTTAGTGGACGAATACGGAATGGAGTGGGAACAAGCTTGGGAGATTACTACCAAAGCTTTCGCTTATACCAACCATACCCTCTTACCAGAAGCCTTAGAAAAATGGCCTCTGGGCTTGTTTGGGGAACTATTGCCCCGACACCTGCAAATTATTTATGAAATTAACGGTCGTTTCCTCGACGATGTGCGGATCAAGTTTCCCGATGATTTCGATCGACTCAAACGAATGTCCCTCATTGACGAAAGCGGCGAACGCTACATCCGCATGGCCAATTTGGCTTGCGTAGGCAGCTTTGCGATTAATGGGGTGGCGCAATTGCACACCGAACTGCTGCAAAAAGATGTCTTGCACGACTTCTACGAAATGTATCCGGAGAAGTTCAACAACAAGACAAATGGCATCACCCCGCGCCGTTTCATGGTATTGAGCAATCCCCGACTGTGCGAACTTATTGACAGCAAAATTGGCAACACCTGGATCAAAAATTTGCACGAACTTCGCCAGTTAGAAGCTTTTGCAGAAGATGTAGAATTTCGCCATAAATTCCGGCAAATCAAACAAGCAATCAAGCAAGATTTAGCTGAATATATCAAAGCCAAAAACGGTATTGATGTCGATGCCAATTCCTTGTTTGATATTCAAGCCAAACGCTTCCACGAATACAAGCGCCAGCACTTAAATGCGCTGCACATCATTACCCTGTACAACCGCATCAAGGCAAATCCCAATATTGATATTACGCCGCGCACTTTCCTATTCGGCGGCAAAGCAGCCCCAGGTTATTACATCGCCAAGTTGACTATCAAATTAATCAATTCGATCGGTGAAGTAGTCAACCGCGACCCGGATGTCAGAGGACGACTGAAAGTTGTTTTTCTGGAAGATTACAGCGTTAAATTTGCCCAACGAGTTTATCCGGCGGCGGATTTATCGGAACAAATTTCTACAGCCGGAAAGGAAGCTTCTGGAACTGGAAACATGAAATTTGCTCTGAATGGGGCGCTCACTATTGGCACCTTAGATGGCGCGAATGTGGAAATCCGCGAAGAAGTAGGAGAAGAAAATTTCTTCCTGTTTGGATTAACCGCAGAAGAAGTGTATGCCAAAAAAGCGCAGGGCTACGACCCGATGTATTATTACAACCGCGACCCAGAATTGAAATTGGCGATCGATCGCATTTCTTCCGGCTTCTTCTCTCACGGCGATGCCAATTTGTTTAAACCTTTGTTAGATACCCTATTGCATCGCGATGAATATATGCTATTGGCAGACTATCGCTCTTATATAGAATGCCAAGAACAAGTCAGTCAAGCTTACCGAGATGTAGAAAACTGGACGCGGATGGCCATTTTAAATGTAGCGCGGATGGGCAAATTTTCTTCCGATCGATCGATTAGCGATTATTGTGAAGATATTTGGCAAATTCAACCAGTCAAAATAGAATTGTCAGAATATCTGCAAACAGATGTCGATCGATTGAAGATCATCAACGAAGAGTCATTCGCGATCTAAGGTACGTTGTTGCGCTTCAGCCCTCCGGATAAGAGCGCTGAAGCGCAACAACGTACCTAAGAAATTTTATTGTAGCTTAAACCCTTTAGCAGCTAATTGCTGGCGGAGACTTTGAATCATGACATAATCCAGCGTATTCTCGCCACTATTGACATTAGCTTGGCGCTGTTTTTGCACATATTCGTCGCGTTTTTGAGATAACTCGCGAATTGTGGCTTGAATTCGCGCTCTTTCCGCTTTCTTTCTCGCTACATACTCGCGTTTTTGCCCTAAACTCATACCCCGCATAGCTGGCGGCAAAGCATCATCTGATAATTGTTCAAGGGTAACGATACCTCGATCGAGAGCATCAATTAAATCCCAAGAAGCATTATTATAATAT
>NZ_JACJUP010001043.1:0-2526 GCF_014748295.1 Planktothrix sp. FACHB-1355
AATTTACAATTCTTTACAATATTTTAATAGGGGTTAGGGGTTAGGGGTTAGGGCGTCGGGAAAAGGGAGAGGGAAGAGGGAAGAGGGAAAAGGGGAGAGGGATAGGGAAGAGGAGAAATTTTGACTTTTGACTTTTGACTTTTGACTCCCCCAGTGCGTGATATAACTAGCTCGTCGGTGTGAGGTGACAAGGCTGGCTACTACTATGAACACTTCGTTATTTTCCGCAACAGCAGGGACAAGGAATGGTTTTTCTGCGATCGACACTCCGGATGTATCTGCGATCGTACCGATTTGCGACGAAGTGGAGAGTTTGCCGCATTTGATCGAGGCGATCGCTACCACTCTAACCTCTTGCCAATTGTCTTATGAGATCATCTGCGTGGATGATGGCTCTAAAGATGGATCGGCAGAATTTCTCAAACAACAAGCGCTTCTCCGTTCCGATCTCAAAGCTGTGTTGCTACGTCGCAACTACGGTCAAACGGCGGCGATGGCGGCTGGATTTAATTATGCGCGAGGAAAAGCGATCGTCACTTTAGATGCGGACTTGCAGAACGATCCGGCTGATATTCCCGTACTGCTGGCCAAGTTGGCGGAAGGGTACGATATGGTGAGCGGCTGGCGCAAGCACAGAAAGGATGACACTCTCACTCGTTTGCTACCTTCCAAAATTGCCAACTGGTTAATTGGGCGAGTTACGGGTGTGCAGTTGCACGATTACGGCTGTTCTCTCAAAGCTTATCGAGCGGAATTAGTGGCAGATTTGAATCTTTACGGCGAATTACATCGCTTTTTGCCTGCTTTAGCTTACATCGAAGGGGCGAGAATTACAGAAATGGCGGTGGGACACCACTCCCGGCGCTACGGGCGCAGTAAGTACGGTTTGGGGCGGACATTCCGAGTGTTGATGGATTTGTTAACCATCTGGTTTATGAAAAAGTTCCTCACACGACCGATGCACGTTTTTGGATTGTTGGGTTTGCTTTCTATGTTTTTGGGAGTAGTGCTGGGGGGCTATCTCACTTTCCTGAAACTGGGATTGGGAGTGACGATCGGCAATCGCCCATTACTGATTTTGACAGTATTGCTTTTGTTGACTGGTATCCAGCTGTTTAGTTTTGGGTTGCTGGCAGAGCTGTTAATGCGAACTTATCACGAATCTCAAGGAAGACCAATCTATCGGGTGAGGGAAGTTGTGGAGCCGATCGTTAAAAATAGTTAACAGTAGAAGTTTTGTTTGTTGCTAATAGCATTACCAGTCCCAAATCTGAGAATGAGGCTAGTGGCAATGAAGAATTATCAATTACTAATTAACCTGTGAAAGTTTTTTGGACTCTTGAACCGCCAGAGCGACGTAATTTACTGATATTATTCGCTTCTGGCTTATTGTTTTGGACTTGCATGGGTTCTCTGCTGCCGACGCTGCCTCTCTACGTCCAGCACGTAGGGGGTACGGATCGACAGGTAGGAATTGTCATGGGAGCTTTTGCGATCGGGCTGTTATTATTTCGTCCTTGGCTAGGAAAGTTGGCCGATCGCCGCAGTCGCAAACTGGTGTTGTTGCTGGGTGCTTTTGTGGCTGCGATCGCACCTTTTGGCTACTTGTTCGTGCAGTCTATCCCCCTGCTGATCGCAATTCGTGCTTTTCACGGGATCGCTATTGCTGCCTTTACTACTGGCTATACTGCTTTGGTGGTAGATTTGTCGCCGATCGGCCAACGAGGTGAGTTGATCGGGTATATGAGTCTGGTAACTCCGATCGGGATAGCACTAGGCCCAGCAATAGGGGGATTGCTACAGGCTGGGGCGGGTTACGATCGCTTGTTTCTCTTCGCCGCTGCATTGGGAATTAGCAGTTACTTTGGTCTTGGTCTGATAAAAGAAGCAAGGAAACTGAAAAGTCAGGAAAGATTGGAAAAACTGGATATTTCTGGACAAGCGCAGGTCAAATCTATATGGAAAATTTTGACCGATCCGGCTTTGGTGATTCCATCTTTAGTGCTGTTGCTGGTTGGTTTTGGTTTTGGGGCTTTGAGTACGTTTGTACCTTTGTATGTGGCGGCGGCAAAGGTGGATTTGAATGCTGGGTGGTTTTACACCGCTACTGCAATCTCGAGTTTCAGCGTCCGGGTCTTCATCGGTCGCGCTTCCGATCGCTACGGACGGGGACTGTTTATCACAGCTAGTATTCTCTGCTATTGTGTGGCAATGTTGATGCTGTGGCAGGCGAAAAGTGCGATCGGCTTTTTGTTAGCTGGTTTAATTGAAGGTGCCGGTTTGGGAACGTTGCTGCCTATGATGGTTGCTTTGCTGTCCGATCGTTCTTCTCCTCTAGAAAGAGGGCGGGTTTTTGCTATCTGCATTAGCGGGTTCGATTTGGGGGCAGCGATCGCAGCGCCTGCTTTTGGTTCTCTTGCCCAGTATATCGGCTACGCGAACATTTTCGCTGTTTGCACCGGATTGGTTACTTTAGCTTTGCTCATTTTCATCACTTCCGGTAGCAAAGATTTAGCTCATTCTCTC
>NZ_JACJUP010001044.1:0-2519 GCF_014748295.1 Planktothrix sp. FACHB-1355
AAATATTCGCCGCTTTCCACATCCCAAAGTTTAATTAAACCCTCACTGCCGCAAGCTAATATTTTTTCATCCGGACTGAAAGCAACAGATTGCACCCAACTTTTATGTCCTGCCAATGTTTTGAGACATTTACCGTTAGAAATATCCCACAATTTGACAGTATTATCTTCACCGCCGCTGGCAAGGATACCCGCCTCATTTTCCTGACCGCGAAGGGAGGTTGAACTGAAGGCAAGTGTCTGTACCCAACCTTTGTGTCCCTGCAAAGTTTGTACGGGTGTCGATCGCAATATTTCTGCTCCTTCGCTAATTCTCCACAAGCGAATTTCCCCATCGCTATCGCCTGTAGCTAAAAGTTTTCCATCTGTACTAAAAGCTACTGAAAAAATGTTTCTGAAGGTTTCGTTGAAAACGCATTTGGCGAAGTTGGCATTCTGGAAATTAACGTTATGCAGCTTGAGGTCTTGCAGGTAAGCTTGCCAAATCGCTAAATCGGAAAAATCGTAGCCGCTTAAATCTGTCTGGAGTTGACGCAAGATATTGAGAGTGTTTCCACCTGCATAACCTTGTTGAGATAAAGGTTGACTTTTCAGGTTGGCCAGGATTTGCATTAATCGATTTTCAATATTAGTTTTTGTCCCGAAATGGCAGAGTAGCTCGGCGATAATTGGGTTGACAATCAGGCGAATTTGTGTATCTCTTACATAGTCGAGAGATTCCGCTTTAATTAGTGCGAGACTGCGGAAAAGCCCTATCTCTTGAGTGGAAATCTCGTCGCAAATTTGCTCGATCGATCGAGCCGTGACATATTCCATTATCACCGGTTGCAAGGTGAAACGAGCCGCGCTTTTTTCCAGAAGATATCGCCTCCCCAAAGATTCCAGCGCTTCCAGTAATTTGGCCGATCGCACTGGCGATACGATATCCTCTCGCAATTGTGCCAGGGAAACAGGTTCGCGATCGATCGCCAGCCAATACATCACCTCTTTTTCTAAGGCAGACAGGCGATTGAAATGTCGGTCTAGCAAATCGCGAATATCGCCAAATATTATCGCATTTTGCGATAAAAAATCGGCGATATTGCCATCGAATAATTCTTGAATAGTTGTGGAAATTATCTTTAACGCTAGAGGGTTTCCCGCGTAGCGACCTATCAGTTCTTGCCATTCTTCTGCTGAAGCGCGAAAAAATCCTTTGGTTCTAAATATTTCTTGTCCGTCTGTAGGTTGCAAACCCGTTAATTGGAGCGATCGCACAGGCAATACCGCTCCTTCCAATGCAGCAATTTCTTTTGGTTTTTCTCGACTCGTCAGCAACAAACAACTTTGATGTTGCGTTTGTCCTATTTGTTTGAATAGTTCCCCATAATCTTCATATCCCTCTCGGTAATAACCCGCTCTTTCGCCATCAGATAAAATGGTTTCTACGTTATCTATTATTATCAGACAGCGTTGCGATCGCAGCAACTCACACAATTGCGATATTTTCTGTCCGATCTGCTTCGGTAAATCTATTTCTCGGTAATTTGATAAAAACTGAATTAAATTAGCGAGAATCTCTTCAATTGGTGGCGCATTGCGGAGACTGCGCCAAATTACACAATCGAATTCCTCTTGAATTTGTTGCGCTAATTTAACAGATAAAGCCGTTTTGCCAATTCCACCAATACCCAGCAGCGCCACTAAACGACAGTTTTCTTGTGTAATCCAATACTCCAACTTAGCAATTTCATCCGTGCGACCGTAGAAAATCGATACATCAACAGCCTCACCCCAATCAGTTCGATTTTGGATTTTTTCTCCTCTGTTCCCCCGCTCAAGAGCTCCCCCGCTCCCCCGCTCGTTAGAATCCGGTCTGATATAGTCTTGCGGTAGTAATTCTAAGTCAAAGGCGCGGAAAAAGCACTCCAATGTCTGCTTATCGACGCCTTCCTCGTGCGCCAATACCTTCGCAACGGTGAAAGGAGCGAGTTGAGTGCGATCGCTCAATTCCTCTAAAGTAAACTTATTGCCATCATTCTCCTCAATTTCCGCCTCTCGCCTCGCTTCGATCAGCTTTTTCAAGCCTGGGAAAGAGAGGACAACACCGCGTTTGCGTCTTTGCTTGTGCAGATCCATCATGGTTAACGTCCACCTTAAATGCGATAAGGGGGCGGACATTGAACCCGATAGGGTCAGTGTCCGGGGAATTGTCGCCAACTAACAAATTGAGCGATAGCGAATCATTATTGAGAGAATTCGTACTCATAGCCGTCTGCCTTGTGAATTGCTGTTAAATATTTCGGGTTAACATCAAAACATTTACCCTTAATAGAAAGTCGAAAACTTGGTCTAAATCTAATAGCAATTCTTCCCATATAATTGCCAGCAAACTTACCATTAGGAATGCAAGCTTTGACTAAATCGCCAGTTTGGAAACCTATAAAATACTTGCCTCTTTCGGCGTGAGAAATAGGGAATCCATGTTTGTTGGTATTACATATTTGTCTTGTTCCATGTCCTTTGGCTATCACCAAAAAT
>NZ_JACJUP010001045.1:0-2436 GCF_014748295.1 Planktothrix sp. FACHB-1355
ACCCGATCGCCCAGATTAGTTAAGACGATATTGAATAGTTATCTAATTATCGACTATTGAACTTAGAAAACGCACCCCCAAAGGATAGGATGCTTACGCTACAGCCATCCTAAAAGCTAAAGCTAAAAGCCTTGAAAATACTGCAATTCCAACCATCGTATCGCTTTAGTGATAGTTAGTTTTACGTCAATAGCGATAACAGCTTACCCCTCCTTGGTAAGAACGCACACCAAGGAAGGTTTGTAGAGAATGAACTTAACAGTTTGACAGACTTTATTTATGACTGAGGCTCAAGGTAATAATTTAATTACCGACCCAGCCGAATTGCACTATATCTGGGATGTAGTCGATCGAGTGTTGGATAAAAAGCACGAACTAGGTTCCATTCAAGATTTTCAATCAGCCTTGAAAGAAGCTAGCTTGTCGCAAGGTCGGGAAATCCAAATAAATTTAGTCAACCAAAACGATCGATTGGTTGGCTTCAACTTCAGTTTCCCAAACAATCCCAACAAAAATACATCTACTATCCCTTTCAAGCAACAACTTGAATTGTCACAAACAGGTGGCAGTATTTTACCACAGCCACCTCAAACCTTCACCATTGATGTAGCAGCAAAGAAAGAGAAAAACAACCTTTCCACTTCAACGCCCCCAGGCCAATTAGCTGTTACATCACCAGCGCAAGTAGATGCGATGCGCCTATTGCCAAAACAGGATGAGGAACAGATTAACTCTCCAACACCGGGGTTGAAACTAAATCCCAATTTGGCAAGAATAGCAGCACATCTTGCTTCTCGCAGCGAAATTGATGGCTTGTGGTTAACTGGTACAACACTCAAAACAGGAACCACATTAGCCCAATCTCTTGAAACTGAAAACAAACCTGACATCCAATCAGTAGGTAATGCAGTCATCAAGCGCTTTGAACAAGTGTTACCCGAACAATTCGCTGGCTTAAAAAATGGCAGTTCTACCAAACCTTTTAGCTGGAAAGACCCCCATTCTGGCCAACAGTACCGTTTTGAATTTTCCAATCCTACTTGCACAAAAGAAGGAGAAATTTTAACTCCAGCTACCTTAAAAGGTTTCCAGCCGTCTGGCAATTCTAAACAACCAGTATTCTCTGCTTCCCTGATTGATGCCAAACGCGATCGCTGGTTAATAGAACAGTGTGATTTTACCACATCTCAACTGCATTCTCTCACCGCCTGCAATCGTTCTAATTCTGAAAGAAGCCCTAAAACAGTTGAACAATCACTCTAAGCCTTTCTCACCACACATCACATTTACTAGGAAAATAATCATGCGCGACTATTACAACAGCTACCACACCCAACAACAATTACCAACCCGCCTTAATCCCTTAGAAAAAACAACCACTTGGATACTAAAAAGTTGGGATGGGGATGCCACAGCAGTTTCTGGATTGGGATTGGGTCTGATTTACTTAGCAGTAAAAGAACCCTTATTAATCACCATCATCCTATCGGCTGGTTTATTCTTTTACTGCCTAAATCGCATTATTCATTTCATACCAACTTTAAATCGGCTGATTAATTCCAAAATTCGATTTTGGCACGTCGCCGCCATCATTATGGCAATTACCATCACCTTTGGCTTATTCGAGATGCCAGCAGGTGCAGTATTTTTGAGTGGATTAGAAGCATTTGTGAAAACATTAGCACAACAAAGCGCATCTGGCGGTGGGCAAGCAGTTAGCGACCAAGCAGTAACCCTCGTATTTAACCTAATTCGCGCCGTATTCCTAATTTTGGTTGGCGTAGCTGCTTTATTCGCCTACAACCAAGCACAACAAGGAAATGATTGGCGTCCTATTGCCACGCAAGCAGGTTTAGCGATTGGTATCGTACTGGCGATCGATGTAATAACCTTCCTATTTGTAGGAGACGGTACTGGTGGTACTGGTGGGGCTTAACTATTAAGCATCCAGTTAGTAGTTAGTTCAACTATTACTAACTACTAACCAACCCATTACGTGAGAATCAACAATATGCAAGATCCAGATAGAGAACCAATTCGCGTCAATAAAATATTAGGAAAGCAAGCGAGTTTTGGCCCTATCCCTGCCAACCAAATATTACCTTGGTTTGCCATTATCCTGCTTACTTATCTAATTTTTGATGGCGTACTCGGTTGGGGAATACCAAAAGTAGCTGTGATTAGCTTCTGGTTAATAGTTAGCTGGTGGTTTTTGACAGGTTCAGACCCCGATAGTTACATCAATCGCTTTCGCAAACCAAAAGGTCGCAATTGGGTAAGTGGCGGGGCGCTATATATTTCTCCGTTACTTCCTAGAAGAAGCCGAAGGAACTTAAAAAGAGGTAAAAGATGAAAGCTAAAATCCCATCAATTAATGCTATGAATGAAAAAGGAATTAAAACAACTTATTTCCCCTTTGAAAACGAACTAGATTTA
>NZ_JACJUP010001046.1:0-2431 GCF_014748295.1 Planktothrix sp. FACHB-1355
AATCGAATTCATGATTTCTATAGTATTTAGTCTTCAAGAGAATATATCTGTGTATTAGGTTGATTCGGAAAATTTGAATTTTTACGTTATTCTACTGTGGTTAATTAATATGGAAGGATTATAATTGGTGCTTAGTAAGTATTATTATTAAATAAAGCATACAATAAATATTGTATTACTACTGACAAACTGGAGATAAAAATAGTTAAAAAAGCTTTATTTGAGTATTTACTCTAAAAAAACTCCGTGGACAATGAGTTAGAGGATTTTATGGGGCAGGGTGTTACAATCTCAGGAGCCATTTAGCTGTCATAAACACGGATCGAACTCCGAATATGGGCAGCTTGATGCTATGAAATGTACGTATTTAGCGCAAGGAAACCCCGGTAGGGAATAAGGTGGGCTAGTTTCCCAGAAGGATTGCTACTGAATATATAGCAGTCGTCAAGGCGCTTAAGTAATTCTTAATTCCACCAAACCGTTGATTCTAGACCGTTCTTACCCAACGCCCGACGCCATAGCCCCGACGCCATAGCTATATATGCTGTATCGGCGAAGCATACGAGGAGTAATACAATCGCTTCCGACCAAAATTTTTTTATCCGTAGGGAATAGGCTTGCTGTATGGGATGCTTCACCTTGCTTCAGAGAAGCTAAACCGATCGGCGCTGCGGGAGGGAAGGCGGATGCACTTGCCGGATAAAAAAAACCGATCGAACGCTTTAACGACTCGATCGGAGCTCCTGGATAACAGCATCGGAAATCATAAATTATTAAATACTGGTGTCAAGCGTGGCAAACCAGAGAAATGTTGCCTATCTCCCCAATAAGATGGGCAACAAAAGCACCCTTTTACTTAATCCCAATTAACTTTGTTTGACAGCGATCTCGTTTATGTCTGAGGTACAGCTTTGTTACGTTTACGTAGTGCAAGGCCGCTGAGGGCAACTAAACCTAAAGCTGCTGTTGTGGTAGGCTCAGGTATCTTTCTGGGGCCATAATTGATATCGCCACGACCCGTGCCGCTAGCACCATTCAAGCCTTTACCGCTAATGCTTTGGTAGCGTACACCAAAGTTTGCGAGTGCAATCTTGTCGATATTACCGTTAACAGCTAAGGTTGCAGTAAACGTACCGGTCTGGGCTTGAGAAGTTGCGGAGTTATTGTCAACGCCACCGTTGCTGCCTCCCTGACAGGTGTTCCCATCCGTGAAGCATACGTCAATAGCACCAAACTGATTGGGGAATGAGCCGCTGTTGTCCTTAGCGAATAGCCCTGTAGAGCGCGTGTTACCGCTACCGCCATCGTTTCCGACTCCGACCAAAGCTAGTTTATCGGAGTACATCGCCTCGTAAACGTTAAAACCCAAAGCTGAAGTTCTGGAAGTGATACCGTCGCTGGAGTTATTGGTTAAGCTGATGTCAAATTTAGCTTCTGTTTTGGTGGCGGTGCCGGTGCCGACGGTAGTAAACCCTTTAAATGTAAAGGTTGCTTGAGAGCTGAGTCCGATGACGTTTTGCGTAGCAACGTTACCGTCAAAGTCAACTATAAAAGACTGATTGATGTCATTCAAGCCAAATTCAACCCAATCGCTGTTGACACTAAAAGCTGAAGCGGAAGGGGCTATAGCCAGGGAAGCGATTTCTGCTGCTGCCACGGCAGAGAACGCGATTGCTAGTTTGGGAAGGTGCTTAAACATCTTGTTGTACCGAAATAGTTTGAACTTGGGGATAGCTTTAGGATGTAATGAATCTAATTTTCAGGAGATGTGACTTGTCACGATAGATTTGTGTTCTTAGTCACAGGGGGATTAACCCTTCGCTCAACTGCTTGGAACTGATGCTTTGCGCTTCTTGTTCGCCAGCGCAGTTCTGACCGAACCTTTATGAGTTCTACTCTATACAAAGCTTCAAAGCTATGTCCAGTCAAAGGCTCCAGCTTCTTCATATCTTCATATAATTTGTCTGCTTGATTAAGCTTCTGTGTGGGCCTAACGTTTTTGCACAACCTTTTTTAAAAAGTTATTCTAACTTATGGGTAGGTTTTTATACGTAATGAAAGTGTAACCACAAACTATTTATTACGTATTATTACCATTTAAAAGTTCAACTATGTTAAGCTAGCTATGGGTTAAGCTATGATTTTTGAATTTCTTGTTAAATAAAATTAAGTATAAATACTTAATTTTACTATTTTGCGCCAGAAGATTATCTATCATTCTTTTTCCCGTCTGCCTATCTGTGGCCTCATACTTTGACAGAGAAAGGTATCAAATCAAAGGTTTGGCGGAATTGAGAACCTGCTAACCCAGGAAAGCGATCGCAGTAACTCCCCAATCTCCCTACCTGCTCGCATTAACACAAAACTATACAAATCTGGATCTATCTATAGACTTATTTTTATGGTATATATTTGGATATTCCCGCTTTAT
>NZ_JACJUP010001047.1:0-2502 GCF_014748295.1 Planktothrix sp. FACHB-1355
TAAATAATCAGCCTGCACAAGGACTTGATAAGTTTCCAAAGCAGCGTTTATTTGCTTCTGAGAGCGTTGCAGTGCGACTAACTTCCGCAGCGCATCGCCTGCGGCAGCATACTGTTGAATTGACCAAGCAAAGGCGTATGCTTCTTGATAATTTTGTGTGGCTTGTTCCAGGCGACCGACTGCTTCGTAAGCTGACCCTATTTCCAATTGAATAGCCGGAATTTGGACGAAATCTTGTTGGTTGCGGTAAAATTCAATTAATTCCTGCTTTATCTTAATGGATTTTTCAATTTGGTTATCTTTGCCGTAAAGATATGCCAGTACTTTGAGATAATTAACTTGCTTGGTGCGATCGCCTGCCTGTTGTGCGAAATTTACTAATTCTTGATAAGCGCTTATCGCCTTCGCGTAATCAAACCAACTTAAACTCAATTCGCCAATTTTCAATAGCAGCGCTTCTTCTTGAACTTTATTGCCTTGCTGCCGCATTGCTGCTAAAATTTGTTCGTAAACCTTGACAGACCAGTCAGGCGCTCTGACTTGCTCGAATGCAGCAGCGAGCGATCGCAACAAATCCAACTCCACTGGCGGCTTCAATTGTGTTTGCTGAATCGTTTGCAGCCTTTTTGTGATATACTGCACATCTTCGCTGAGATTTCTCTCCCAAGCAATTCCGCCAACGCGACTCAGCGCTTGCACTTCCGGCAACAATCCCAAATATCGCCGCAATCGCAATTCGCGATACCATGTTTCCAACGCGCCCTTTTCGTCGTTAGCTTGTAATTTGGCAGCAGCTTCGGCATTTAATCGATCCAATGCAGTTGCTAAAGTTGCCAGTTCTGCCTGAGTCAGAGGTCGTTTATCTCTGCCAGAACGAGGTATCAACGGATCGCGAACTCTGATTTCCAACGGATTGGGAGGAAATTGATTTGGGTTGGGCTTTTTATTACTATTGTTATTATTGTTATCGGCGGCTATGGCTGGGTAAGTGATGCCCACGCACAACACCGAAGAAAACAAAAGCGGGGGAAGAGAAACTTGGAGTTTTAGCTGTTTGCGATTGGGCATATAAAAGGGGCTAGGGGTTAGGGGCTAGGGGTTAGGGAACAGGGAACAGGGTTAGCGAGTAAAGGATAGAAAGACTAGAGGGAAGATTTGAAGTTGTCCTAACCGACTTGGCGGTTGCTATATATTAAAATTTGAAATCTCAAATCTAAAATTTGAAATTTCAGGAGAGGTTGGTGAACAAAAGCTTACAAAGACTATTATTAGTTTTAGCAGCAGGGCTACTGAGTTTGCTCTCTGCTTGTAGTTTGCCGCAAGTCAGCGCCCAACAGCGCACTTTTCTCAACTTATCCCTAGAATTTTTGGGACAGTACCAGCTACCCAAGCAAAAGTTTCAAGGTACGCCAGTTGGCGGATTGTCGGCGCTAGCATACGATCGCCGGATCGATCGCTTTTACGCCCTTTCCGACGACCAAAGCGTATTCGCTCCAGCTCGTTTTTACACCCTTAAGCTCTCTCTTGGCAACACTGGTATCCAAAACGTACAAGTAGAAAAGGTCACTTTCCTCAAAGGACAAGACGGACAACCTTTTCCCAAATACACTATAGATCCAGAAGGAATCGCCCTTTCTCCCCAACGAACCGTATTTATTTCCAGCGAAGGTGTCGCCAGAAACAGCGTCCCCCCTTCCGTCGGTGAATTCGATTTGCAAACAGGACGTTTGCGCCAAAAATTCGCCATCCCGCAGCGCTACATCCCCGATGCTAACGGAGACAAGCAACAGCGAGGCGTTCCAGAGAACTTGGGATTTGAAGCTCTCACACTCAATCCTACCGGATCTACACCAGCTAGCGGCGAACCAATTCGCTTATTTACAGCTACAGAATCGGCGCTCGTACAAGACCGCGATCCAGTACAATTAGACGATCGCGGCAATCCCAAACTGCAACCTATTAAATGCCGTCTGCTACACTACTTAGTGAGCGATCGCGCCCCCATTCCCATTTCCGAACATCTTTATCAGCTATCGCCACCTCCACCAGGCGCTCAATTTCATGGTTTAGTGGAATTGCTGGCAATAGACCAAGGCGGACATTTTCTTAGTGTAGAGCGTTCTTTCGGTATTTTTGGTAACGATATTCGCATTTTTCAAATCGCGACTGGCGCAGCCACCGATACTTCCCGTATTGTGACATTAAAAGGGGAACTGCGGGCGATCGATCCGATTAAGAAAAAGTTACTTTTGGATTTGAAAGAACTTGGGATTAGTTTGGATAATATCGAGGGAATCACATTTGGCCCTCGTTTCCCCGACGGCAGTCAAAGTTTGATTTTAGTAAGCGATGATAATTTTAACGAGAAGCAAGTAACGCAGTTTCTCTTGTTTCGTCTTAAAGGCGGACGTTGACGATTTTACTTTAACGCCAAAGTCGCAAAAGAAAGTCACTCATTTAAACGCAAAAGCCGTAGCGCTTTATATCATGTCCGGTAGCATC
>NZ_JACJUP010001048.1:0-2502 GCF_014748295.1 Planktothrix sp. FACHB-1355
TTCTTGCGTAAAGAAACCCGGTTTCTCAAGCCTATTCCCCCATTCATTGTAGAATATAGGGCAGTTAAAGCCAACCAAAAACAGGTTAAGAATAACAGAAAATAGCGATTACCTTCATGCAACTCACCACGACAAAACATAAGAAACTTTTCCGATTCCTATCTTTTGCTTCGATCGCTTTCGGGTTTCTGCCAAATTCTGCGATCGCCTCCTATCAAAATTTATCCGCAGATTTCACCGGTGCAAAATGGCAAGCCGTTCCAGATACCGGATCTGAACCGATCTACATTGACACGAATAGCATAAAATTAGATGAAAGTCAAAGTGTAATCACCTACGATTTGATTCAACCTGACGGTACTTACGGTCGCATAGAAACAGATTGCGTAACTAACAAACAAAGGTCAATTCGTCAAGGCTCGTTTGAATCTAAAACTAAGGCTAGTTTCGTTTCCTTACCCAATGCAACATGGCAAAATATTGAAACAGATAGCCTACAAGCAACTATATCAGGTTATGTTTGTTCGTTAGGCAATCGAATTGAACCTGCAACCGAGGAAGCATTTTATAACACCAAAGTGCGACTACTCGAACAAATCACTCAAGGTTGCCAAGAAACCAAAAAAACGCAAGGTAACATAACCTATCAAATTTGCACCATCAACGGTCAACCTGTGCAAGCTTCCGAAGTTATTACCGAAGCGGGAGATGGTTTAGGATTTTGGTTTGAGAATAATAAAGTGAGGGCAATTCGCTTTTTCCATAATAGCGATCTTGTTATTTTCGATGATAATGGGCGGTTAGAAGTTGTATTTTCCGATGATGGGAAAATGCAAACTAATTTTACTGAAACGGAAAGGAAAGAATTAGAAGCAACTGCCAAAAACGGCTATCGAGATATTTTTCAGGTGTTTAAAATTTAGGGATTGTCAGCCAAAAGAAACCGGGTTTATCTGCGTGAATTGTCAGAAACCCGGTTTCTGAGCCTCTAGGAAGCCATTTCAGCTAGGGGAGAGCGATCGTACTGTTGCAGCAGATCCGCTGGATCGTCGTAGATTGCGATCGCATCAGACAATTGCTCATCGCTAAAACCACCGCAACGAAAAGCAATAACTCCTACTCCCGCTTTTCCAGCAGATTCAATATCGTAAGGAGTATCGCCCAACATCAGCGCTTTATCCGGTTCCAGGTTAGCTTTTTTCAAAGCTACCTCCACAATATCCGGTGCTGGTTTTGAGTTTTCTGCATCGTTAGAAGTTGTATGTTCCGGAATTAAATCGTCTACACCGGCAATTTTGAGCAAAACATCCATCTCTTGCGAAGTAGCCGAACTAGCAATAATTAAATGTAACCCAGCGTCCTGCATCTTTTGAACTAACTCTCGCGAACCATTGGCGGAAACTAACTGGGAAGAGAATTTCTTGATAATCAATTCCTTGCGGCGCTCGGAAATTTGTTTGCCAACACCCTCCTCGCTATTGAGTTCCGCCACCATTTTCGGAATTACCAGATCGCCACCCATACCGATGAGGGGGCGCACTTTTTCAAACTGAATTTCATACCCATAGTCAGCAAATGCCTCTACCCAAGCTTGTGCGTGAGCATCATTGCTTAAAACCAGAGTTCCGTCCACATCTAAAATTACACCCTCTAGCGCCATCATCTTCTCCTGCAACCTTTAATTGTTCGATATTGACATAGCGATCGCAAACCCTCATCTGTCTCTATGAGGAGGAGTTTGATACTTTGGGCATAGTTTGATGGTGCGATCGGGCTAGCGTTGCGTAGCAATATCCTCTAGATATTAAAAGTTTGACAAAGTACTTCCACAGCTTGCATGGGTAAATATAGTTTCATCGGGTTTTGTTTAAACGGTTCAAAACCATACTTTTGATAAAATTTAACTGCTTCTTCATCCAAAGTTTCTGCTATTACAGCTAAAGATGCCACTTGTGATGTTGCCTCTAGTGCTTTCTTAAGCGCGTCTAGTAAAATTAACTCACCTATACGTTTACCTTGCTGAGTGCGATCGACTGCAAGACGACCGAGCAAAGTAGCAGGAAGTAGGGGATACCGAGGCAAAATTTTGGCAAAAGATTCGCTCAATTCTGTTAATGCGATCGTGTAGGAAGAAAGGCTGTAATAGGCAATAACATCAGTGTTGGGAGAATCAACTAAAACAAATACCATTGCCACTCGCTTCTTGAGATCCTGGGATGCTTGTTTGCGGATGTAATTGTCCAGGCTTTCTTTCCCACAACAGAAAGTTGAGCGATTATGCTTGCGGCTATCAAGAGGTTCGATCGTCAGTCCCATTATTCATCACTTGTTTGTAACGCAAAGCGGCTGCTTTCAGTGCTTCATTTGGCGGCGGCGGATTCAGGAGAGTATTCACAAAAGCTTCACTATCCTCAAGGTTAAGTTTGAGTGTTTGGTGCTGTTCGATCACCTTGGAAGCTGCTGCTTGAACGCTAGCGATGACGAAATCTGTCAAAGTAAGCC
>NZ_JACJUP010001049.1:0-2394 GCF_014748295.1 Planktothrix sp. FACHB-1355
TACGGGAACTCAGCCCGGTTTCAATAATTTCAATAATACGAACGGCAACAACAGCAACGGATTCAACGGTACTGGCTTCGGTAACGCGACAGGCACCTCTGGAACTGGCACAGCTGGTGGGGCAACAGGTCGCTAAAAAATGTCGGAAATAGGGAAAAAAACTCTGTTTCGACGCTTAGGGTGGGTAAGTCCCCCTGATGGTCGCCGCAGCCGATGAAGGAAGTGCGATCGAAAAGCTCGTTTTAAACTAGAACAAAGATTCACTAGCTTAATCGATCGCCTAAAATAAGAGGGCTGTCCACCATTAGCACACTCATAATCATGGCAGTTCCTAAGAAGAAAACATCCAAGTCAAAACGGGATATCCGTAAAGCCACCTGGAAACGTAAGGCGGCGCTACAGGCACAGAAAGCCCTCAGCTTGGGCAAGTCAATTCTGACCGGTAGGTCTACATTCGTGTACCCATCCAAGGAAGAAGAAGAGGAAGAAGAGTCATAGCACCTAGTTAGCTCGATCGAGCAGTCTGTTAACCCACTGCTGATTGTGTTGAAAAATGTGAACATAAATGCTAACACGACAGCTCAACAGCGCTGTCGTGTTGTGTTAGCAGGGAAAACTTTATTGCTGTGGATGATATGTTAGGAAAATTTTTCAAAAAGCCAGGGCCAGAAATGAGCGATCGCATTCCTCCCGGTCAATACGAAACCAAGGGTTTCCCGGTGTTGACCTACGGCAATACACCTGACATCAAGATCGAAAACTGGCAATTTCGAGTCTGGGGTTTGGCAAAACCAGCCGCCTTGACTTTCTCAGATTTCATGGCTATGCCCCAAAACAATTTCACCGCCGATTTTCACTGCGTTACGCGCTGGTCTAAACTCGATGTCCAGTGGACTGGGGTGAAAGTGCTGGACTTCATGAAATACATAGAGGTAGACCCCAACGCCGCTCACATTATGGAACATTGTTATGGCGGCTACACAACAAACATCAGTATGGAAGATTTCCTGCGGGAAGAAAACTTTTTTGCCCATACTTTATTCGGCGAACCGCTACCCCCAGACCACGGTGGCCCTTTGAGGCTGGTAGTTCCGCATCTTTACGCTTGGAAAAGTGCTAAATGGCTCAACGGTTTAGAATTTCTAGACAGTGAAGAACTCGGTTTTTGGGAACGCAATGGTTACCACCGACGAGGCGAACCTTGGGCGGAGGAACGCTATAGCGGGAGCTTTAACTTTTAAGTTGAAAACAGATTTTAGATTTTAGATGTAATTAAATCTGAAATCTAAAATCTGAAATTTGAAATTCAAGTAAATAATCTCATATCCGATAGCATCGATCGCATAAAAAAAATGCGTTTTTATCTGCGTTTATCTGCGTTTATCTGTCTTTCATCTGCGGTGAAAATTTAACCCCTGATATTGTGTTTGGTAGCATCGGTAGTGTCAGAATGATATTGAGGATTGTCTGCACAAATCGTTGGTTAAAATTTAACCACAGATGGAAACAGATAAACACAGATAAACACAGATGTGATATCCCTACTTAAGACCGAGGATTCGCTTCAACAGATTTAATTTACCCTGATAGGGAGCGTAGCGCAATTTCATATCTACCAAAAAAGAATTTTTCAATACACTTTTTTGATGGGAGAAAGTATCAAAACTGGTTTTGCCGTGATAAGCTCCTATACCGCTGTCGCCCACACCGCCAAAGGGTAGTTCCGGTATGCCAATGTGCATGATAGTGTCGTTAATGCAGACGCCGCCGGATGAAGTTTCGCGCAAAATGCGCTCTTGACGATCTTTGTTTTTAGAAAAGAAGTAAAGGGCTAGAGGTTTTGGTCGATCGTTAACTATAGAAATCGCTTCTGTTAGATCGTTGTATGTTATAACTGGCAGAATCGGGCCAAAAATTTCCTCTTGCATGATCGGTGCATCCAGCGATACATTGTCTATTACTGTTGGAGCTATATAATTGTTTTCTGCATCCGTTTCCCCCCCAACAATAATTTCGCCGTCTTTCAAGAAAGCTGCCAGTCTGGAAAAGTGTTTTTTATTGATGATTCTGGTATAGTCGGGGCTTTTGGCTGGATCGTCGCCATAAAATTCTTGAATGCACTTTTTGATTGCATCTAACAAATCTTTTTTGATATTGTGATTGACTAATAGATAATCGGGTGCAATGCAAGTTTGTCCGGCATTGATAAACTTACCCCAAGCTATCCTTCTGGCGGCGATCTCGATTTGGGTATCGGCATCAACTATACACGGACTTTTGCCGCCGAGTTCTAGAGTAACTGGCGTCAAATGTTTGGCTGCTGCTTCCATAACTATTTTGCCAACATTTGTGCCGCCAGTAAAAAAGATACGATCAAATTTCTCTTTTAATAGC